>NZ_JBFUKN010000009.1:0-105860 GCF_056400845.1 Mycobacterium sp. P4_H6
GGATCCACCAGCCTCAACCTGTTACACCACTCGCCGCTGCCGGTCGGCGTCTGCCGGCCCGCCGGGGACTAACCCGGCTGCACCTGCTCGCCGGCCTCGGCGGTCTCGGCAACGGCTGTCTGGTTGCCCAGCAGCAAGAACAAGGCACCGCCGGCGAACGCGGCAACACCGGTGAACACCAGAAAGCCGTTGAAGCTCTCGCTCACCTGCAATGTCCTGCTGAGGATGAAGGCGCCGAGCGCCGAGGAGACCCCGATGACCGCGGACAGGATGCTCAGCACGGTGCTGTACAGGGTCAGATCGAAACGCCGGGCCACCAGATAGGCGATGACATCGCCTTCGGCGCCCCATGCTGCACCCAGGCAGCAGACCGCGACGACCAGCACCGTGAAGCTGTCCCACGGGGAGGCAATGAACAGGCATCCCAGGCCGGGCAGTGCCATCGCGAGGGCCGCCACCCGTTGCGCCGGAAAGCGGTCCAGCGCAACGCCGCACACGAATCGCCCGACGATCACTGCGGTGGCGAAGATGGAGATCAGCAACGCGACCTCGCCTCCGGCGCCGAGTGAATCGCCGAGGACGACGCCGAGTTGGGTGGTGGTGACGGTGTGGTACAGGTTGCACAGCAGCACGCCGGCCAACAGAATCCAGAACACCGGGGTGCGCCCGATGAGCCGGTAGTCCTTGCCGGTCTCGCCTTCTCGCCGGGTGCGCCGGGCGTCGGGCCCGCCTGCCGGGATCAGCCACAGTGCGAGGCTGCCGATCACCGCGATCGTCACGGCGACCGCCAGGCAGCCCACCCGCCAGCCGTAGGCGCGGTTGATGACCTCGAGCACCGGCGCGCCGACCGCACCGAGCAGCGGTGGGCCGGAAATCGCGATGGCCAGCGCCAGACCGCGTGCCTTGTCGAAACAGGTTGCCACGATTCGGCTGTAGATGGCCGGGGTCGTCGTGACACCCAGACCGATCAGCACGACGTTGATCGCGAAGTACTGCCAGATGGGCCCTGACATCAACGCGTAGCCGGCCCAGCACAGGGGGAGTCCGATGACGCCGATGAAGGCGATACGACGGACGCCGAACAGGTCGGTGAGGCGACCGTAGATGGGCAGGAACACGAAGGTGAGCAAGGTGATGACACCGGTCAACACGAAATCCGAACGATTCCAGCCGAATTCCTGCAGGAACTCCGGGGCCATGGCGGCATTGGTGTACGCGCTGAGGCTCAGTCCGGCACTCAAACCGGCCGTTGCCGCCGCCAATGGCTGCCAGTTGGTCCGAAGCTCACCGAGGTAGCTCATGCCGCTCACGTTACGTGTCACACCGAAAGTGTCAGCCCGGCGGCAGGGTGGCGACGTTCGGATAGTGCCTCGCCACTCATGCCGTCATAGGTACTGTAAGCAATTCGGTTGACATTCGGACAAGCTTCGAGGAGCCATCCATGCGCAGAGTGGTCCAGTTCTCCACCGGCAACGTCGGTCGCCACGCACTGCGGGCCCTCATCGGGCGGCCCGATATGCAACTCGTCGGGCTGCATGCGTCCGGACCGGACAAAATCGGACGCGACGCCGCCGACGTGTGCGGCCTGCCGACGCCGACCGGCGTCATCGCCACCGACGACATCGACGCACTCATCGACCTCGCACCGGACTGCGTCGTCTACACCGCGCTCGCCGAGACCCGGCCGGTGCAGGCCATCGACGAGCTGACCAGGTTTCTCGGCGCCGGGATCAACGTCGTGGGCACCTCGCTGGTCTGGATGGCGGCGCCACGTCACGCCGAGAGCTGGGTGAAGGAGCCCCTGCAGGCCGCATGCGAGGCGGGCAGTGCCTCGCTCTACATCAACGGGATCGACCCCGGCTACTCCGGGGACACCCTCGTCCACACGGCGGCGAGTCTGGCAACCCGCGTCAGTACCATCACCGTGCAGGAGATCTTTGACTATGGGAACTACGACGATGCCGAATTCACCGGTGCATCAATGGGGTTCGGTACAGCCGAATCGGACGAGCCACCCCCACTCCTGCTTCCCGGCGTGGTCGAATCGCTGTGGGGTCCGCAGGTGCGTGGGCTGGCGGCCAATCTCGGTGTGACGCTCGACGAGGTCCGGCAGCGGACCGAACGGTGGTTCACCCCGGAGCCCATCGAGTGCACCATGATGTCGGTGCGGCCCGGCCAGATGGCCGCCATCCGGTTCGCCACCGAGGGAGTGCTCGACGGCCGCACCGTGATCACCCTGGAGCACGTCAACCGCCTGACCACCGCGGCCGCGCCGGAGTGGGACTTTCCACCGGACGGTCATGTGGGGGTGCACCGGGTCGTCGTCGATGGTGATCCCCGCGTGGAACTCAACACCCACCTGTCACACCCGGTCCTCGATCCCACCGATGCCGGTTGCATCTCCACGGCGGCACGCGTCGTGAACGCGATCGACTGGGTGTGCGATGCGCCGGCCGGAGTGATCGCCGTCGAGGACATCCCACAGTCCACGCTCATGCGTGGCCTRCTCTGGAGTTGAGTCCCGCGGGCAGCCTCGCTGAAACCCGATATTTGGTCGATCCCGTGGTCCTGTGGATGCGTTAGACCGCAAACCCCACGTCAGTTCAGTCGTTGACCGCACAGCGGAACAACCATTAGGGTGCTGCGTAACAAACTTTAGGTTTCATGGCTGTTGCCACCGAATCGATCAGGAGCGTGCGGTGACCGACTTCGACACAGTGGACTACTTCACCGACGAGTCGCTGGTGCCGGACCCCTACCCGTACTTCGACCATTTGCGCGCGAAGAGTCCGGTGGCACCGGCGACACCGTTCAACGTCGTGGCGATCACCGGTTACGACGAAGCGCTCGCGGTGTACAAGAACCCGGCATTCTCGTCGTGCAACTCGGTGGCCGGTCCGTTCGCCGGCCTACCGTTCGGACCCGGCGACAGCGATGACGTCAGCGAGCTCATCGAGCAGCACCGCAATCAGGTACCGATGGCCGAACACATCACCTCGCAGGATGCGCCGCTGCACACCCGCACCCGCGGCTTGTTGAGCAGGCTGATCACACCGAAACGCCTCAAGGAGAACGAGGACTTCATGTGGCGGCTCGCCGACCGACAGCTCGACACGTTCCTCGCGCGGGGGAGTGCGGAGTTCCTGGCCGATTACGCAAAGCCCTTCTCGCTGCTGGTCATCGCTGATCTGCTGGGGGTGCCGGAGCAGGACCATGAGGAATTCAAGGCGGTCTTCGCGCTCGAGACCGTCGGCGAACTCGGCAAGGAAGCGCCGACCACACACAACCCACTGCAGTGGCTGAACGAGAAGTTCTTCGGCTACATCGAGGATCGCCGACGAACACCCCGCGAGGACGTGCTGACCGAACTCGCGCAGGCCAAGCATGAGGACGGGTCGACACCCGATATCGAGGATGTGATGAACCTGTCGACGTTCCTGTTCGCCGCCGGCACCGAGACGACGACGAAGCTGGTGAGTTCGGCGGTACGGTTCATCGGGGACAACCCCGGTTTCGAGAAGCTGCTGCGCGACGACCGCAGCAAGATCCCGGCATTCCTGGAAGAGACACTGCGGCTGGAGAGCCCTGTGAAATCCCATTTCCGGATGGCGAGCACGACCACGACGGTCGGCGACGTCGACATCCCAGCGGGAACGACCGTCATGGTCTTGCCGGGAGCGTGCAATCGGGATGCCCGAAAGTTTGTTAATCCCAATGAATTCCAGACCGATCGACCCAACGTGCGTGAGCAGATCGCTTTCATCCGCGGCGCGCACTCCTGCCCCGGGGCGCCGCTGGCCCGAGCGGAGGGCCGCATCTCGCTCGAGCGGATCCTGGACCGCATGCGCGACATCACGATCTCCGAGGAGCATCACGGCCCCGCCGAGGACCGCCGCTACGGATACGAGCCCACCTTCATCATGCGCGGGCTCAGCGACCTGCACATCACCTTCACGCCGGCAGCCTGACGAGAGGATCAGAAAAGATGCCCGGAAAACTCGAAGGCAAGGCCGCCTTCATCACCGGCGCCGCTCGGGGGCAGGGCCGTGCCCATGCGATCGCGATGGCACGAGAAGGCGCCGACATCATCGCCGTCGACATCTGCCGCGACATCCCGTCCAACCCTTACCCGTTGGCCACTCCCGACGATCTCGCCGAGACCGAACGTTGCGTCAAGGGGTTGGGCCGACGGATACTGGCCCGGATCGCCGATGTGCGTGAGCGCCACGAACTGCGCGATGCGGTCGAGGCGGGCGTGGCCGACTTCGGAAAGATCGACATCGTCGTCGCCAATGCCGGCATCCTCCCGATGGCCATGGGCAACCCCGACCCGATGGGCTTCGTGGATGCCTCCGATGTGGACCTGCTCGGCGTGATGAACACTGTGGCAGTGGCCATTCCACACCTGCCCGACGGGGCGTCGATCATCGTGACCGGATCCACCGCGGGCATGATTCGCGGCACCACCACCAGCCCGGACATGGGGCCCGGCGGCGCCGGGTACGGCTGGAGCAAGCGCATCGTCATGGAATATGTCGATGAGATGTGTCTGCACCTGGCGCCGAGAATGATCCGGGTCAACGCCGTGCACCCGACGAACTGCAACACCCATCTGCTGCAGAACGAGGGCATGTACGGGGTGTTCCGCCCCGACCTGAAGGCGGAGGGCAAGATCGCCACCCGGGAGGACGCCGAGCCGCTGTTCAATTTGTTCCAGGCGATGCCCATCCCGTACATCGAACCCGAGGACATGGCCAACCTGGGCGTGTTCCTGGCAAGCGACGAGAGCCGCTACATCACCGGCCAACACATCCGGGTGGATGCCGGATCACTCCTCAAGTGGCCCAACGGACCTGGCGGCTAGGGGGAGGTGTCGTGGGACAACTCATCATGCTCGGAACGCTGTTCGGACTGATCATGGTGATCTTCGGACTCGTCTGGTATTTCGATCCCGAAGCACGAGGCAACGGCCCTCGGGAGAGTGATCGATGAACACCCAGCTGACGCCCGCCCTCGTTGTCGGCCTCTCCTTTGCCTACATCGGGGGAGCGCTGTTCCTGGCGTACGGGGTGTACTTGAGCTACCGGCGTGGCCGCCTGCATCCTCTGCTGCTGGTTTCCATCTCGGCCATTTCGTTCTCCTGGATCGAAGCGCCGTATGACTGGGCGATGTACGCGCAGTTCCCGCCTGCACTCCCGCGCATGCCGTCATGGTGGCCGATGAATTTCACCTGGGGCGGCGGACTGCCATCGGCGGTGCCGATCGGCTACATCGCCTACTTCGTGTTGCCCGCGGTAATCGGCGCCGCACTCGGCCGGTGGGTGATCCGACGGTTCGGGTGGCGGAGGCCGCAGACCCTGCTCGTCGTGGGGTTGCTCGTCGGCTTCTGCTGGGCGTTGTTCTTCAATGCCTTCTTTGGGCCGCGGTTCGGAGTCTTCTACTACGGCTTGGTGATTCCGGGGCTCGCGATCTTCGAGGGCACCAGGTACCAGTACCCGATCTACGACGCCATCGCCATGGCGGTGCAGATGATGGTGTTCACCTATCTGCTCGGGCGTACCGACGGGCAGGGCCGCAATGTCGTTGAGGTGTGGTCGGACAACCGGTCGAAGAGTCGTACCGGATCCGCCCTGTTGTCCGTCGCGGCCATGATCGTGGCCGGGCATCTCGCCTACGGCGCCGTATTCGCCCCGCACCTGGCAACGAAGCTCGGTGGCCACGTCACCTCAGGTCCGACAGAACAGTTGTTTCCCGGTGTACCCAACCAGCCAAGATAGGTCTCCGCTGTGACTATTGATCCCAGTGTCGAGCTGTATTACGACCCGTTCGACAACGACATCGACGACGATCCCTATCCGATCTGGAAGCGGATGCGCGACGAGGCGCCGCTGTACTACAACGAGAAGTACAACTTCTACGCACTGAGCCGCTACGAAGATGTCGCTCCGGCACTGCCGAACTGGCAGACGTATCGATCGGGCCACGGCACCACCGCCGACATTCTGTTCAGCGGTATCGAAGTGCCGCCCGGCATTCTGCTCTTCGAGGACCCGCCGCTGCACGACCTGCATCGCAAGCTGCTGTCGCGGGTGTTCACACCCCGGCGAATGCTGGCGGTCGAGGATCTGGTGCGCGAATTCTGTTCGCGCGCCCTGGATCCGATCGTCGGATCAGGTCGCTTCGACTTCGTCGTCGACCTGGGTGCCATCATGCCGATGCGCACCATCGGCTACCTGTTGGGCATCCCCGAGGATGCCCAACAACTCATCCGTGACCGCAACGACACCCGGATCACCGTCGACTCTAGCCCGGATGGCGATATCAGCCCGTCGATCTTCCAGGACGCGATCGCCGAGTTCGCGGAGTACATCGAATGGCGGGCCACACACCCCTCCGACGACCTGATGACCGAACTTCTCAACGCCGAGATCGAGGAGGCCGGCGGCAACCGTCGCAAGCTCGAACGCGGTGAAGTGCTGGCGTACACCGCGATGATCGCCGGAGCGGGTAACGAAACCACCGCGCGTCTGATCGGCGCGATGGGGCAGCTGCTCGCCGAGCATCCCGAGCAGCGGAGTCAGCTCGTTGCCGACCCGTCGCTGATCCCCGGCGCCGTCGAGGAGACGCTGCGTTTCGAGCCGCCGTCACCGGTTCAGGCCCGCTACGTGGCCCGCGATGTCGAACACTACGGCCAGACCATCAGTGCGGGGTCCTACATGCTGTTGGTCAACGCGTCCGCCGATCGGGATCCTGCGCGACACCACGACCCGGACCGGTTCGACATCCACCGCAAGGCACCGCATCTGGGCTTCGGTCAGGGCATCCACTTCTGTCTGGGTTCGGCGCTCGCGCGCCTGGAAGCGCGGGTGGCGTTCGAGGAGGTGCTCAAGCGCTGGACCGACTGGGATGTCGACTATGACAATGCGCGCCGCGCACATACCTCGAGTGTGCGCGGCTGGGCACAGTTACCGGTCCGCACCCGCTGAGTTCAGCTGCGGCCGGCTTCGGCGCGGAAGCCATGCGCCTCCTCATCGGTGATCACCCCGGACGTGTGCTGGAACATCAGCCAGGAGTCGAACTCTGCCGGGGGATAGCTGCCGGCCCGGGTCGCCTGGGCGATAGTCGGACCGCCCTGTAGTGCGCTCTCACGAATCCTTCTATGCTGCTCGGGGTCTCGCTCCAGCGCATACCGCAGCATGACGGCGGTACGGCGGCGCATCTCAAGCTCCGCCGGGGCGACCTCGCGGTGTATCGGAACCGGGTCCCCGATGCTGCGGATGTGGTTGACCAGGTTTCGCACCGCACGCCTGGCGGTTCGCGCCGCGCGGACGGCAACGAAAGGCAGGATGAGCACCGCCCAGAGATCAGGGAGCGCTGCGCCCACATCCCACCAGGTCGTGCGACCCACCGAACGGTATCCCGCCAGTTCGGCAGCGGCACCGTCGATGTCGAGCGCCACGATCTGGCGGGTACTCGTGTCGATCCACACCGGCACGTGCAGAACCGCAGGCAATTCCCGCCAGGGTCCGTCGTTGTTGCCCGCGTAGTACATGACCACCCGCAACCAGTTGGGCAGCCGCGCGGTGATCCGCTTCGCCGCACCGTCGACCGGTGCACCGTCAGCCGCGGAGACGGCAACCAACAGCGTCGATGCTCTCGCCCGGGAGTTCGCGCGGAAGTTGTTCACATCTCCGTCGATGCCGGCGCCGCTGTTGCCCGTCGAGGCGGGCACTACGAAGGCTCTGCCAGCGACGGTCCCCATGATCGAAGCGTCACTGCGCGGTCAGCCTTGTTCGACGTAATCCTTGATGCGGTTCAGCGTCGTGGTCATGTCCCGGACGTTGCGGCGGCGGCGCAGGAAGTACAGCGGCTCAAACGGTCGCACCAATGCCGGGAGCGGCAGGAAGAAGGATTCGGTCACCTTCGTCGACGTCGCCCCGTTGGGCTCGAATCGGTAATGCCAGTTGTTGACCGCGCGATCGCCGATGAGGACCTCGAAGCCGAACTCCTTGCCCGGTTGGCAGGCCGTCACGCGGCAGGTCGTCCAGTAGATCGGTCCGATCTCGTTGCGCTTGACGTGCCCGCGGAACTTCGCGCCGAGCGCCGGTCCGGTTGCTCCGTCGAGCCACTCCGCCTCGAAGACCTCGGGGGAGAACTTGCCGGTGTTGCGGATATCGGACACCACGTTCCACACATCGATGGCAGGGACATCAATGACAACTGTGGCGGAATCACGCATAGCGCGACCGTATCAGTGCCACCAGATCATTTGCCCGTGATCGCCTGATAGCGGCGCAGAGCCTCGGCCCGTTCCTGGCTGTGATCCACGATCGGCTCCGGGTAGCCCTGCGGGCGCTGGCCCTTCTTCAGGTGCGGGTCGTCGGCGTCGACCAGTTCGGGAACCCAGCGCCGGATGTAATCGCCTGCGGGATCGAACTTTTGCCCCTGCGTGGTCGGATTGAACACCCGGAAGTAGGGCGCGGCATCGGTGCCGCTGCCCGCACACCATTGCCACCCGTGCTGATTGCTCGCCATGTCCCCGTCGACCAGCTGCTCCAGGAACCAACGGGCACCCCACTGCCAGGGCAGGTGCAGGTCTTTGACCAAGAATGAGGCGGTGATCATCCGGACCCTGTTGTGCATGAAGCCGGAATCTCGCAGCTGGCGCATGCCGGCGTCGACGATCGGAAAGCCCGTCTCGCCGGCCTTCCACGCCGCGAACAACTGCTCGGCATCGGACCCGTCGTCGATCTCGATCGCATCGAAGTCGGCGTTCCAGTTCCACCAGACGCTGCGGGGCCAGTGGTTGAGTACGTCGGCGTAGAAGTCGCGAAATGCCAACTCGCGCAGGTACGCCGCATCACCCTTGCGGCGCGCGTTGAGGTCGGCGGCCATGGTGCGCGGGTGGATCGTGCCGAACTTCAGCGGGCCGGACATCCGACTGGTGCGGGCAAGGTCGGGGCGGTTGCGGTCCTCCTCGTAGTTCTGCAGGTCGTCTTCGACGAAGTTCTTCCACTGCTCCAAGGCGGCGGCTTCGCCGGCGGTGACGTCCATATCCGCGCCCGGGTCCGGAATCTGTACAGGTCGCAACGTCTTGTGCGACAGATCCGCAGGATCGAGCCAGAGCGCCGATTTCGCGGTCGAGGTGGCGGGATCCCGCCAGCCGTGTTCATTCCACCGGCGGAAGAACGGGGTGAAGACCTTGTAGGGGCTGTCGTCGTCCTTGAGGATCCGCCCGGGAGACACCAGGTAAGGCGAACCGGTCGCCACCAACGGGACGCCGCCGAGCGCTTTCTGCACCTGTTCGTCGCGACGTCGGCCGTACGGTGTGAAGTCACCGGAGATGTGCACTGCATCCGCGCCGATATCCTTGGCGATCAACGGAATCTGTTTCTCGGCAGGTCCGCGGACCACGAGTAGCCGGCCGTCCAGCTGGCCTTGCAGGTGGCGCAGGCTGTCGCCGAGGTACTGCATACGCCGTGGACCGGAGGACGCCTCCAGTCGGGGGTCGAGCACGAAACAGCCGAGCACATCGCCGTCACCGTCTGCGGCGGCCAACAACGAGGGCAGATCGGTCAACCGGAGATCACGACGGAACCACAACACGGACGGCATCCGGTTATTCTGCCCCGATTGCGCCACGGCCAAACTCCGCGCGTCCCCTACTCCTTGAAAACGCTGTGCGCCAGTGGTTTCAGCAGATCTGTGGATGGTTTCAGCGCTGTGGATAACCGATCCGGACGTCACCTTTCGGCGGTAGAATTCGAACATGCTTGCGAATGCAGTGGCGGATCGAGAGGCCGTAACGGCAGCTTTCGATGCCTACGACGCTGCCTGCGAGCGACTGGCCGAACTGAATTTCACCCGCATGGATCCAGCCGAATTGTTCGCGTTGCAAACCCGCCGCGAACACCGCGCCCGCACCACGGCCGCCGTGGACCATCGGATCTTGGCCGCACTGCAGGCCCAGGCGACCCCGAAAGACGTCGGAGCGCGCACCTGGGTCCAGATTCTCACCACCCGGTTGCGGATCTCAGAAGCCGAGGCGCAGCGCCGGGTTCGGGATGCTCGCGACCTAGGGCCGCGCTACAGCATGGACGGCCAGACCCTGGACCCGGAATTGGCGGTGTGTGCGGCGGCGCTGGCAGAGGGCAGCATCAACAGCGGCCATGTCGACGAAATCCGGGGCGCGGTCACAGCCGCGGCCAAGTACGCCACCCCGTCGAAATGCGCACAGCTTGAACAAGATCTGGTCGACGCGGCGACCGGGATCTGCCCGCGGACTCTGCGCGAAGTCGCCACCTACGCACTGTGCGTCCTCAACCAGGACGGTGACAGCCCGGATGTCGCCGCCCACACACGCGGCATCACCCTGGGACGCCAGGACGCCGACGGGTTGATCCGGGTCACCGGATGGGTRGACCCGGAACTGGGCGCCTACCTCAAAACCGTGAACCAGGTCTGGGGCGCACCAGGGGTCAACAATCCCGCCGACACGGAACCGATCAACAACCCGACACCCAACCCACTCCAGGACAGCGATGAGTTGCCGGCACCGGACTCCTTGGTGGTGCCGCCGGCCGGGCCCGACGACCCGACTGTCGCGCCCGAGCCCGTGACAGTCCCCGCACAGGACGCCGAACAATCCGCCGTGTCCGACGAGGCGCTGGACGAGCGCCGTGCGCTGCTCGACGTCGAGCCGGACTGTGCGGCGTCCCGGGATGACCGCTCCGCCGCCCAGCGCAACCATGATGCACTCAAAGCGGTCGTGCGTAACGCGCTGATGTCCAAAGAACTCGGTCAGCACAACGGATTACCGGTCACCGTGGTCGTCTCTACCACCCTGGCCGAGTTGCAGTCCGGTGCCGGACTTGCGACCACCTCGGCCGGGACGAGGATGCCGATTCGGGACTTGGTCCGGCTCGCCGAGCACGCCTACCACTACCTGCTGGTCTACCGGCACCACACCGCCGAGCCGCTGTACCTCGGCCGCACCAAACGGCTGGCGAATAAGGCGCAACGGCTGGTGATGATCTCTCGGGACAGGGGCTGCACCATGCCCGGCTGCCCGGCGGCGGGCGCGGATTGTCAGGGAATGCACGCCGAGCTGGACTGGGAAGCCGGCGGCCGGACCGATATCACCGGCCTCGGGCTCGGCTGTGGATGGGACAACCGGCTGGCCTACGAAACCGGATGGACCAACAGCATCGACGCAAACGGCCGCATCCACTGGCACCCACCGCCGCTGCTGGACACCGGCCAGCCAACACTCAACTACTTCCATCACCCGGAAGATCTCCTCAGACCACCTGAGGATGACTGACGTTCAGTCGGGATCACCCGAATAGTCGCGCAACACCCGCGCTTGGCGGCGCAGTACTTCGGCAGCCTCGCCGTGGCCGGTGGATTCGTAGCGTTCCGCCTCGTCGAGGTACTCGGCGACGACCGCGCCCACCACCGATTGCATATCGGCGACCGTGAGGACGCGCCGCGCAACCTCGCTGGAGCCCAGTCCGGCCGTCGCGCCGGCCACCGGCCCGTCCGTAGCAGAAGCGGGCAGCGCACTCGTGTCGACCGCCTCGGCGTTGTCGATCGCGGCGATGGCGGTCCGCAACGCCGCGACGGTCTCGGTGTCGCGGGCCTTGAGTGCGACGACGAGGTCACGTCTCATCGCGACCCGTAGATCGTCGGCACTGCCGTATTGCGTCGTCATCACCCCGTCCACTGTGTACGACCGACCGAAGCGCGTGCAAGCAATTTCAGCCGGCCAGCGCCGCGAGGATCGTTGCGGTCGACTCATCGCGCACATGCCGGTAACCGGTGCCCGCCCACAGGTGCACCAGATCGGCCTCTCCGGCAGCAGCGGCGGCCTTACGCAGTGGGCTGGTCAGGTGGTGGATGGCCGGGTAGCCCAGCGGAGCGATCGGCTCGAAACGGTCGATGAAGCTGTTGCGCAGGCCGCGCGCGGGACGTCCGGTGAACGCGCGGGTGAGGGTGGTCTCGGTGCGCGACGGATCGATCAGCGCGGCCTTGTGGGTTGCCGACGCGCCGCTTTCGTCGGCGCGCAGCAGCACCGTGCCCACGGCGGCGGCCACCGCGCCGGCATCCAGGACGCCGGCTACTGCTTCCGGTGTGGCCAGACCGCCCGCGGCAATCAGGGGGAGGCCCACGCCGGTGCTGATCTGCCCGATCAGATCTCCGATCAGCACCGGTGCCGGCATCCGGTCCGGGGTGAACGTTCCGGAATGGCCTCCGGCGACGCTGGCCTGGACCGCGAGCATATCGGCGCCCGCTTCGGCCGCCAGTTCGGCTTCGGGCAGCGTGGTCACCGTCTGGATGACCACCGTGCCGGCCTTCTGTAGGGCCCTGATGACATCGTTGCCCGGCAGCCCGAAGGTGAAGCTGACCGCCGGGACGGGGTTCGACAACAGCACCTCGATCTTGGCGCCGAAAGCGTCATCGTCATCGACGGGATGCGCGGGCAAGGTGAGCCCGAATCGGTCCGCCTCCGCGTGCAGCGCATCCGCGTAGTGGCGGTACGCCTCGTCGGTGATGGGGACGGCGTTGGGTACGAAGACGTTGACCCCGAATGGGATCGAGGCGTCACGCACCGCGGCGATCTCGGATTCCAGGTTCTGCGCGCTCTTGTACCCGGCCGCCAGGAACCCGAGCGCGCCGGCGCGGAACGCCGCGATCACCATGGCGGGCGTGGTGGCACCGCCGGCCATCGGGGCGGCGATCAGCGGGATTGTCAGACCGAGGCCGGCCAGTGCGGAGTTCTTCGGTGTCGTCATGGCTGCTCCTCGATATAGGCCTTGGTAGGCCATTCTGACGGATGTGGCCTTTGGTGAAACGATTCTGCCGTCTGAGCCATCCGCCGCGGCAGGACTGGTTTCCTCCCTGTCAGGAGACACAGACTCCCACTGCGGCAGGAGCGGGTACTGTCCGCAGCAGACGGACCGATCCGTCCACCTAGTGGCCGGAGACGCCGATGCCGAACGAAGCTCTGCCAGACGGTTTCACCCGCGACAAGGTGTCGGTGGGCGACGTCGGAATCGACTACGCGATCGGTGGGTCCGGTCCGACATTGGTTCTGCTGCACGGCTATCCGCAGACCTGGTACGAGTGGCGTCACATCATGCCGGCGCTTGCCGAGCATTACACGGTAATCGCGCCCAGCCTGCGCGGAGCGGGCCGCAGTGATGCGCCGCCCACCGGCTACGAGAAGACGACCCTGGCCGACGATATTCACCGCCTGCTCGTCGAGCTCGGCCATGACGCGGACATCCGCTTGGTCGGCCACGACATCGGCACCATGGTCGCCTACGCCTACGCCGCCGCCCATCCCCACGACGTGCACAAGCTGGTTCTCAGTGAGGCGCCGATCCCGGATGAGAGCATCTACAGCTTTCAATCTCTGACCCCTCAGGGCCCGGGCGCGTGGCACTTCGGGTTCTTCAGTTTGATGAACGGGTTTGCCGAAGAGATAATCGCGGGGCGAGAAGCGCTCTGGATCAGCAAGTTCACCGACGCCCTCGAAGTGGTCAAGGGCTCTGTCACCGCCGAGGACATCGCCGTCTACGCCGGCTACCTGAGCGAGCCCGCGCACCTCCGGGCGAACCTCGCCTGGTTTCGCACCCTTCCACTCGATATGGCGGCCACCGCGCAAACGAAGAACACCAAGCTCGGCATGCCGGTCCTGGCGGTCGGCGCCGAAGGCAGCCTGGGGGAGTTCGTCGGGACGCAGGTCCGGGAATACGCCGATCACGTCACCGCCATCGTTGTCGGCGACTGCGGGCACTGGCTCTACGAGGAACGGCCCGAGGAAATGACGCAGCAGCTGCTGGCCTTTCTCGATTCCTGAACCCTCGGCCCGTCATCAGGGAGCCGGCAACGCCCACCTGCCGGCGCTGTAGGGAACGAGGCGGTCGGCGATACCGGCCTCGCTGAATGCGGTGCGGACGTCATCGAAAGTCTCGCTGTAGATCGACCAACCCTCGATGTGCGCGATCACCACCCGGGGGACCGCCAGCACGGTGGCGATATCGGCGGCGCGAGGTCCGGTCGAGGTCAGGGGACGGCCCTGATTCTTCGTCGCCAGCCGCGATGCGCCGGCGAAGAGCACGGCAATATCGATTGCCGGGAAGCGCTGCGCGATCTGACTGGCCGGCAGCATCGAGGCGTTGTCACCGCTGACATACACCGTCGGAAGCGCCTCGGACTGCAGGATGAAACCGGTGACCTCGGCGTTGACGTGCCCGGAGTCATCGCGGGTGCCGTCCAGCGGCCCGTGTACGGCGGGCACGGCGGTGACGGTGATGGTGCCCTGACCGTCTGCACGATCAAGTTCGGTTGTCTGCCAGGTCGATAGACCGATGGCGGGTGACCCCAGCCGACGAGCGGCGCCCGGGCCGGTGATGATCAGCGGCACCGCGGTGGTCGCCCATTCGCGGCCGGCGATATCGAGATTGTCGCTGTGATCGTCGTGGCTCAGCAGCACGGCATTGACGTTCCCGAGATCGGAAACCGGCACGGCCGGTGGTGTCAGCTTGGCCATCGCACCGTAGTCACGGGGTTCGTCGAAGGTGGGGTCGGTCACCAAACGCGTTCCGCCGTAATCGATCACCACCGTGGGACCACCGATGACACCGATCGCCAGATCGTGGCGCGCCGCCCCGATCGCGGTCATCGCGCCGGGGCCGGGTCGGCGCCGAGCAGACCTACGTGATGGCCGAGGCGGGTCTCGACGTCTCCGGGCTGGTGGAATCCGCGTTCGAAGAGGGTCTGGATGCGGGCTTGCGCGGCGGGGCGTTGCAGTGCGCCGAGGAAGGCATCCCATTCGGGGGCGATCTCCTCATCGGACGGCAGGCTGTTGATGTTCACCAGGCGTTTGGTCTCGGCGAGCGCCTGCTTGTCGAACGACGCGATCCGGGTGGCCAGCGCGTCGACGAAGGCGTCCAGTTCGGCGTCGGGGAGCGCGCGGTTGACGTAGCCGTACCGTTCGGCCAGTTCACCGTCGATGTCGTCGGCTCCCAGCAGCACTTCGAGCGCGCGTCCGCGTCCGATCAAGCGCGGCAGCCGAGCCATCGGCCCGCCTCCGGGCACCAGGCCGGCGCCCACCTCCCACTGCGACAGGATGGCCTTCTCGCGGCTGGCGAAGCGCATGTCGCTGGCCAGGGCCAGTTCGCTGCCGACCCCGGTGGCGCGGCCGCGGATCGCGGCGATCGAGACCACCGATGCGCGGCTCAACCTCACGAGCATGTCGGGCAGCGCCTGCAGGCCGGTTTTGCCGGCGGGGTAGCTCGTCGAGTCCTCCAGCGGCGCGACGAAGTTGTAGTGGGTCAGAAAAAACCCGTCGACGTCGCTGTCGAAGACGACGACCTTCACCTGGTCGTCGGTCTCCAGGGCCGTGACGACTGCATCGAGTTGCGGCAGCGTCTCCGGGCCGAAGATGTTCAGCGGCGGGTTGGTGAACGTCACCCGCCAATACGCCGGTGAATGCTTGGTCAGCACGATCTGCTGGGTGTGTACCGAGGCGGTCATGACGGTTCCTCTCGACGGCGAGTGGTGCTGGCTCAATACTGGGCCTGGCCGCCACACCCGTCGATGCCGCTGGCGTCCATCCACACTGGGGGATAACCGGAAGAGCGCGGCCCGACATCACTGCGTCGGCGCGAGACCGTTCATGATGAGGTCGATGACCTGTTGTGCGACTTCGTGTTCGGTCTTCTCGGATGCGATGACATTGTGTAACAGCGCCGTCATCATCATGGCGCCGAAGATGCTGATCGCATCGCTCTGCGGGTCGCCGACCACCTTGAGAGAACCGTCCTCGGCGCCGGCCTGCAGTACCCGGGCCAGCGGTTCGTAGAAGGCCTGCTGGACCGCCGATGTGAGCTCGGGCAGCCTGATGGCACGCCCGAGGTCGCCGACGAGCGCCCGGCTGGTGCCCGGCCGTTTCATGGTGTGCGCGATCTGGGCGGTGATCACCGCGGCGAGCCGGTCGCTGCCGCGGCCGGGGGAGTCGGCGGCCTGTGCCACCTCGTCGGCGAGCTCTCCGAGTGAATCCCGCAGCAGGAAGGCGAGGATGTCGTCCTTGCCGGTGAAGTAGTAGTACAGGGTGGCCTTCGGAACACCGGAGGCCGCCGCGATCTCCTCGATCTTGGTGTTCTCCAGGCCTTTGGTGGCGATGAGCTCGGCTGCCGCATAGAGCTTCCCGGCCACGGCCGTGGGTACCGTGCGCCCCGTCTGTTCAGCCACGCCCGCAGTCTACGTCGCTGACATGAACTCATATGTTGTACTTTGAGTACAAACTACTGGTCCGAGAACTGGGCGGGGGCGCTATGGAGTGGGATGAGTCGGCGGACATCGTCGTGGTCGGGTACGGGGCCGCGGGGGTCTGCGCTGCACTGGAAGCGCGGGACAGGGGAGCGGACGTCCTGGCCATCGATCGCTTCAACGGCGGCGGTGCCACTCAGGTATCCGGCGGCATCATCTACGCCGGCGGTGGGACCTGGGTGCAGCGCGATGCCGGCATCCGGGACACCGCCGACGGAATGTACGCCTACCTGCAGGCGGAGATCGGTGACGCGGTACAGCCCGAAACACTGCGCCGGTTCGTGGATTCCAGCCCGGCAATGATCGACTGGCTCAGTGGGCACGGTGTGCCCTTCGAGGCGTCGGTGTGCCCGTATAAGACGTCCTACCCGAACAACAAGTACTACCTGTACTTTTCCGGGAGCGAGAATTCCGGCCGGTTCCGGGCGATCACGCCACCGGTGCAACGCGGCCACCGGGCCAAAGGGCCGGGCGCCTCGGGCAAGCAGATCTATCAGCCGCTGGCCGCGTCGGCGAAACGCCGTGGGGTTCGCACCAAGTTCCTGACTCGAGCGGTGTCACTGCTGACCGATCCGACGGGCCGGGTGGTCGGCGTGCGCACCAGCACGCTCGACGAGGCCCCGTCCTGGGTGCAACGCCGCTACCGGGGGTACGCCGCGCTGGCCGTCAAGCCGGGGATCTACTACCCACCGCTGCGGGCAGCCATGGACACACTCCTGCGCCGCTTAGAATCTCGGTACGCACGCACGGTCGACGTGCAGGCACGCCGCGCAGTCATTCTCAGCGCGGGCGGCTATATCGCCAATCGGGAGTGGATCGCCGAGCACGCGCCGGCCTACCGTGACGGACTGCAACTCGGCACCAGCGCCGACGACGGCAGCGGCATCCGGCTCGGCGCGGAACTCGGCGCGGCCGTGGACCGGTTGGACAATGTGTCGGCATGGCGCTTCATCACTCCACCCAGTGCCTTCCTGGGCTCACTCGTGGTGAATGCGCAGGGGCAACG
Organism: Mycobacterium sp. P4_H6; assembly: GCF_056400845.1. Classification (NCBI taxonomy): domain Bacteria; kingdom Bacillati; phylum Actinomycetota; class Actinomycetes; order Mycobacteriales; family Mycobacteriaceae; genus Mycobacterium; species Mycobacterium sp. P4_H6. The sequence continues at coordinate 17,345 of NZ_JBFUKN010000009.1, forward strand.
ATTCATCGATGAGACGCGCTATGGCGCAGCGGTCGGGCACGCCATGGTGCAAGATCACGACGGCCGTGCCTGGATCCTGGCCGATGATCGGTTGCTCAAGCAGGCGCGCACTCAACTGCCTGAGCAGGCCATCTGGTTTCAGCGGCTCCAGATGGAGGCCATGCTGCGTACCGACCGAGTCTGGGCCGACACGTTGGACGAGGTCGCGCTCCAAGCCGGTGTCGACCCGGTGGGTCTGCGTGCCACCGTCGCCGCCCATAACGACGCGGCCGCCGCCGGCGCACCCGACCCGATGGGCAAACCGGCCGACTTCGTGGAACCCGTTGGGCAGGGCCCGTTCTCATTGATCTCGATCTCGGTCAAGCCGAGCCTGATCAATCCGTGCCCGATGTTCACCCTCGGTGGACTCACCGTCGATGAGCCGACCGGTGCGGTGCAGACCCCGTCGGGATCCACGATCCCGGGCCTGTTCGCCGCCGGCCGCACCGCGGTGGGGATCTGCGCCAACTCCTATGTCAGCGGTCTGTCGTTGGCCGATTGCGTGTTCTCCGGACGACGCGCCGCGGAACACGCGACGCGCCAACCTACTTGACGGCTAGACCGGCGCCGGTGACCGCACCAGCCTGCTGACGGTGAAGGCCGCCGCCTGGTCGACCATTCCGTTGACGCCGTACTGCTGATGAGGTGCGCTCGATCCGGACGGCGGCGCGCCCGAGCAGACGGTGTCACCGGGAGCGCAGAACTCCAGGGCCTTGGCGGCGTAGGCGGGTCCGACGTCGATCACCGGGGCGCCGTACTTCTCCGCGGACCAACCCGCCGGCGTCCCGAACAGGACGACCGCGGCGACATTGTCGACGGCATCGGCGGGCAGCGGCAGGGGAGCAGTCCCCGACGCGACACCCGCGGGTACCACACCGGAGGTGGCAAGAGCGGTCACGACCGCCCCCTGCGAGTACCCGCCGAGCACCATCTGGGTGCCCGGGCACACCGAGGTCACGCCCTGCACATGGATGGACTCGTCGCGCACACCTTCGACGACGTTCATCTGGAATGCCGGGCCGCCGGTGAAGTTGTCACTCGCCGGATAATTGACGCCGTGTACACCCACCGTTCGCGGAAATGATTGTGCGCGTAGCGCTTCGACAAATCGTTGTCCGACACCGCCGACGCCGGGCGGCTCCGAGGTGCCCCTGGCGAACACGACTCCGATATCGGGGCACGACTGCGAGCCGGCAGTCGGCACCATGACGGGCAACGCCGCCGCCGCCAGGACAGTCGCCGCGACCAGGCGACTGACGATTCGCACACCAGTGACCAATTGAACCCTCCCCAAACAGCCCTGCGCAGACTGTGCCAGACCCCCGTGGCAGGCGGCGGTATTTTCGCCCGCCTGCCCTGAACGTGTTCCTCAAGCGAGGCACCGCTCATGTCATCGCAGCCGTGCGTGGTTGCGTTACGACACGGTCGGCTCAGTCGGTCAGCGAGATTTCAGTCACGGTCGCCAACTCACTGTTTTCCCGGGGCTGTTCGAAAACCACTCGCGCGGTGCGCCCCGCCGTCTCCAGGGTGGCGATGGTATTGCCGAACAGCGGGCCGCTCAGGTTGCGCCAGGACATCGGCAGATCGGGCGCCCCGTGACGACGCGCCCAACGTCGGGCAACCCGGGCCGCTCGCGGCGACCAGCCCAGYTTGAACACCGGCTTGACGAAGAACGGGACGTAGTTGTGGACGGGGGAGCAGACCAGCTGGTGTACCCGGGCAGTGGAGTCACCCGGGAAGTGTGCCCGCGCCGCGTAGCTGTGGTGGACATCGCCGGAGAGCACGCTGACCGTCGCCGGCCCAGCCTCAGAACTGCTGGCTGCTTCGATGATGAGTTCGCTCAACCGCAGAAATGACTTCAAGAACGCCGGCCAGTGCTCGAAATCCGCTGTCTGTCTGATTTTCTCGGCCACCGCACCGTGCAAGCCCGACCGTTCGGCCGCGAACTCGTTGACGGTCTGCATGTCACCTATCGCCGGCGGCAACAGCCACGGCAGCGAGGACGCGAGAATCAGATGGTCAAGGTCCTCCAGACCCTCGTTGACATGCTTCTCCAGCCAGCTGAACTCTGCGTCGCCCAACATCTTCCGGTTCCCGCCGTCAAGGATCCGGGAATTTCGCGAGTCGACCATGATCAGCCTGCTGCGCCCCAGATCCCAGCGAAAACTGAACCGCAGGCCTTTCTCCCCGTCGACCTCCCGGTCTGCGCGGTCGGCAAGCTCGGCGAGCAGCGGCCAACAGTCACCGGCGTTGGCCAGCACCTGCTGATAGTCCTCATCCCGCTCCAGCTGCTGCGGGCTCAGATTGCCGATGTGCTGATAGACCCAGTAGGACGCCAGGCCGGCACGGATCCGGTCCCGCCACCACGGCTTCTTGTTGACGGCTGCCCGCCACGCGGCAGACGTGTTCCAGTCGTCACGGATGTCGTGGTCGTCGAAGATCATCGCGGTGGGCAGCGTCGACATCACCCAGCGGATCTCGGGATCACCCCAGGTGTGCCGGTACAGGCCCACATACTCGCCGAAACTGACCACCTCGTCGGGTGGCCGCTTCTTGTTGGTGCGCCGGCCGGTGATCTGCTGGCGCGCTTCCGGAGTCAACTCATCGGCGTAGACCTGATCGCCGAGCAGGATCAGCACGTCGGGCCAATCCTCGTGCGGCTGCGAGGTCAGTCGTTCCGCATAGCAGTCCAGGGCGTCCTCACCGAGCTTCTTGTCGATCTTGGCATCGCCGGTCTTCGGATACCGGCACGAACCGAAGATCAGCCGCAACCGGTCAGATGCCGCCGGGCCCCGGGTGCGGATGACGCTCGGCGGGAATTCGGAGTCGGGCTCTGGCCAGACCTGCGTGCCGTTGATGCGCACCTGGTACTCGGTGGTCGAATCCGGGGTCAGTCCCTGCACCGGAACCAGCGCGTAATGCTGGTCCTGCACCTGGAAGGTGCGCGCCGAGCACCCCAGGACTTCGACCTCGGTGGGCTCGTCGGTCTCCACCCAGACCATCGCGGTGGTTTCGCCGACGTGGCGCAGCACGGGACCGAGCAGAAGTTTCACCGAGACAGCCTATGCGCTCGGGCGCCCAGCGAGATGAGCCTGGGTGCGCTACACGCCGCCGCGGCGCAGCATCCGGCCCTGCGCGGTCTGGAAGTCAATCTTCCTGCCACGCAACCAGGTACTCGTCACCACACCGGCAAGTGCGCGCCCGTCGTACGGGCTGACCGGGTTCTTGTGGTGCAGCTTGTGCACGTCGACGACCTGCGCGGACTCGGGCTCGAAGATCGCGAAATCGGCGTCGTAGCCAAGGGCGATCTTGCCCTTGGTGTTCAGTCCGGCGAGTTCGGCGGGTTTGGCCGCCATCCACTCGAGCACCTGCGTGAGTTCTATGCCGCGACGCTTGGCCTCGGTCCAGATCAGCGACAGGCCGAGCTGCAGCGACGCGACGCCACCCCACGCCACGCCGAAGTCGCCGTTTTCGACGTCCTTCAGGTCCACCGTCGACGGTGAGTGGTCAGAGACGATGCAGTCGATCGTGCCGTCGAGCAGGCCCTGCCACAGCAGTTCGCGGTTCGACGCCTCCCGGATCGGTGGACAGCACTTGAATGCGGTCGCGCCGTTCGGGATCTCCTCGGCCAGCAGGGTCAGGTAGTGCGGGCAGGTCTCGACGGTGATCTTGACGCCGTCGCGCTTGGCAGTGGCGAGCATGGGCAGGGCGTCCGACGACGAGAGGTGCAGGATGTGCGCGCGGGCGCCGGTCCACCGCGCGCGTTCGATGACTTCCGCGATCGCAACGTTCTCGGCGCCGCGCGGCCGCGACGCGAGGAAGCGCTCGTACTTGTTGCCCTCGGCCGAGGGAGCTCGGTCGATGGCGCGGGAGTCCTCGGCGTGCACGATCATCATGGAGTCGAACCCGGCCAGTACGGCCATGTCCTTCTCCATCTCGTCGGCGTCGAGATGGGGGAACTCGTCGACGCCGGAGTGCAGCAGGAAGCATTTGAAGCCGAACACGCCATCGTCATGCAGACCGCGCAGATCGCCGGTGTTGCCCGGAATCGCGCCGCCCCAGAAACCGACGTCGATGTGCGTCTTGCCCGATGCCGCCGCGCGCTTGGCGTTGAGTGCTTCGACGTTGACCGTCGGCGGAATCGAGTTGAGCGGCATGTCGATCAGCGTGGTGACACCGCCCGCCGCCGCTGCGCGGGTAGCGGAGTCGAACCCTTCCCACTCGGTGCGGCCCGGCTCGTTGACGTGCACGTGTGTATCGACCAACCCGGGGATCATCACCTGGTCGTCGCTGAGTTCGACGACCTCCGTGCCGGTGAGGCCGCTGCCCAGCGGCTCGATCGCGACAACGCGACCGTCGCGGATGCCGATTTCGCGAGCGACGATCCCCGCCGTTGTCAGCGTGCGTTCGCCGCGGACCACCAGGTCGAAATCAGAATGGTCGGAGGTATCGGCGGTCATCGGCAGCTCTCCGTTGCTTGAGCGAAATTCCTCATCGTGGAACTTGAACTCCATTTCTGGGGAGACTCTAGGTGTGAGCGCTGACACAGTCAATCGTCCGAAAAGCTTGACACGGGGCGTGCCGATGCGACTAACTTGTCGAATCCGTGGAATCTTACTTCCACACAGTGGAGTATTTGCGGCGGCGCCAAGCGCCGGCGCTCCGACCGTGACAGGCGTATCCATGAGCACAGAGTCCACCGGGCTCATCGGCGACTCCAGTCGTCGTGATGTAACCCCGTTCGCCGACGTGAGCCCTCATCTGTACAACCCCGACCTCGCGCCCACCAAGCGCGAAGGCCGACGGTGGAGCGCGTACAACATCTTCACGTTGTGGGCGAACGACGTACACAGCCTGGGCAACTACTCGTTCGCCATCGGACTGTTCGCCCTGGGCCTCGGTGGGTGGCAGATCCTGTTGGCGCTCGGACTCGGCGGCGTCTTCCTCTTCTTACTGCTCAACCTGTCCGGGTTCATGGGGGAGAAGACCGGCGTCCCGTTCCCGGTGATGAGCCGCATTTCGTTCGGCACCCTCGGAGCGCAGATCCCCGCCCTCATCCGCGGCGCGGTCGCGATCGCCTGGTTCGGCATCCAGACCTATCTCGCGTCCGTAGTGCTGCGCATCATGATCATCGCGCTCGTGCCGTCCGCCCAGACCCTCGACACCAACAGCTTCCTGGGATTGTCGACGCTCGGCTGGATCTCGTTCGTCGTCCTCTGGGTGATCCAGGTGATCATCGTCAGTTACGGCATGGAGATGATCCGCAGGTACGAGGCATTCGCGGGTCCGGTCATCCTGTTCACGATGATCGCGCTCGCGGTCTGGATGCTCAGCAACGCCGATTGGACCATCGCGTGGACGACCCCCGACTCGCTGACCGGCGTCGACATGTGGTTGCAGATCGTCGGCGGCGCCAGCCTCTGGGTCGCGATCTATGGCACGTTCGTCCTCAACTTCTGCGACTTCACCCGTAACGCGACGTCGAAGCGGGCCATCGTGAAGGGCAACTTCTGGGGTATCCCGCTCAACATGCTGGTGTTCGGCGCCATCGTCATCACGCTGGCCGGCGCTCAGTTCCGCATCGACGGACGCATCATCGAAGCGCCCGCCGACATCGTCCAAGAAGTGCCGAACACCCTGCTGCTGGTGCTCGCCGCACTTGCGCTGCTGATTTTGACCGTCGCGGTGAACCTGATGGCGAACTTCGTCGCCCCCATCTACGCGCTCAACAACCTGTTCCCGAAGCAATTGAACTTTCGTCGTGCAGCATTCATCTCGGCCGTCATCGGTCTGGTGATCCTGCCGTGGAACCTGTACAACTCGCCTGCGGTCATCAACTACTTCCTCGGTGGGCTCGGTGCCATCCTCGGGCCGCTGTTCGGCATCATCATGGCCGACTACTGGCTGGTGCGTCGTTCCAAGATCAACGTTCCAGCCCTGTTCACCACCGATGCGGACGGCGAATACCAGTACACGAGGGGCGTCAACGTGCGGGCCGTGGTTGCTCTCGTCATCACCGCGGTGGCGGCACTGCTGATGGCGTTCGTTCCGGCATTCAAGATCGTCTCGGAGTTCTCGTGGTTCATCGGTGCGGGGCTCGGGGCGATCGTGTACCTGGTGGTCGCCGACCGCCGGGGGCCGTTCAACGACGTCTCCGGCGAGTCCATTGCCGTGGCGAGCACGCACTAGTAGGGACCACCCATGAGGATTCTCGTCGCCAACGTCAACACCACGGCCTCGATGACCGATGCGATCGCCGAGTCGGCGCGCGGTGTCGCGTCGCCGGGTACTGAAATCGTCGGCATCACGCCACGATTCGGTGCGGACTCGTGCGAAGGGAACTTCGAGAGCTATCTCGCGGCCATCGCCGTCATGGACGCGATCACCTCGTACTCCGAACCGTTCGACGCCGTGATCCAGGCCGGCTACGGCGAGCACGGCCGGGAAGGTCTGCAGGAGTTGCTCGACGTCCCGGTGGTCGACATCACCGAGGCGGCGGCGTCGACGGCGATGTATCTCGGACACAAGTATTCGGTGGTCACCACCCTCGACCGCACCGTCCCCCTGATCGAAGACCGTCTCAAGCTCGCGGGACTCGATGCACGATGCGCGTCGGTGCGGGCGTCGGGCCTAGGTGTGCTCGAACTCGAGTCGGATCCGGACCGGGCGGTCGAGGCGATCGTCCGCCAGGCACGCGAGGCAGTCGAGAACGATCACGCCGAGGTGATCTGCCTCGGCTGCGGCGGCATGGCCGAACTCGAGGAGAAGGTGACGGCCGCGACCGGCGTCCCGATCGTCGACGGAGTCCGCGCCGCGGTCACCATCGCCGAAGGGCTGGTCCGGATGGGCCTGTCCACATCGAAGGTCCGTACCTACGCGAACCCCCGCAAGAAGACGGTCATCGGGTGGCCATTCCGGTTGTAGCCCAACGTCTTAGAGCATGATCTGCCGGTTGACGTCCTTGTACAGCAGGTAGCGGAAGTTCGACGGCCCGCCCGCGTAGCACGCCTGCGGGCAGAAGGCGCGCAGCGAGAGGAAGTCGCCTTCCTGGACCTCCACCCAGTCGCCGTTGAGGTGATAGACGGCTTTGCCTTCGAGCATCAGGAGGCCGTGTTCCATCACGTGGGTCTCGGCGAACGGAATGGTCGCGCCGGGCTCGAAGGTGACGATGTTGACGTGCATGTCGTACGCGAGATCCTGTGGGTCGAGCATGCGCGTCGTACGCCATTTGCCGTCGGTCCCGGGCATGGCCGACGGCGCGATGTCCTGCTCGTTACCGAACTTGACGGATGCGGTGTGGCCCGCGATGGCTTCATAGCGCTTGCGGATCCAGACGAACGTCGCGTCGGCGTCGCCCGTGTTGTGGGCCGACCAGTCGGTGCCCGCGGGAAGGTAGGCGAATCCGCCCTCGGTGAGGATGTGCGATTGGCCTGCCGCGTCGACGGTGAGCGCACCGGACGTGATGAACAGGAAGCCCTGCACCTCCGGTTGCGGCTCGGGTCGCTGCGCCCCACCACCCGGCTTGACCTCGACGATTGCCTGGTAGTACGTCGTCGCTCCGCCGGCGACCGGACGGTTGATGATCCATGCCCGCGTATCGGTCCACTCCGGAAGCACCGAGGTGACGATGTCGGAGAGGACGCCACGCGGGATCACCGTATAGGCCTCGGTGACGATGGCGCGGTCGGTCAGCAGATCGGTCTGCGGGGGCAGTCCGCCGCGGGGCGTGTAGTACGACGCAGTGGTCACTGATTGCTCCTGGTTGTGCGGCCGAGCGCGATATCACGCACGGTGGAGATCGGGAGATCGGTAGCTGCCTCGATCTCGTCGACGGTCAGGGCGCCGCACACGCTGCCACGGTGGATCACGTTGCCGAGTGCGCGAGCGGTGGCTGGTTCGTCCATGACGGTCGAGTCGAGTTGATGGACGTAGTTGCGCAGGCGCGTCGCGGCGGGCGCAAAGGCATCACGGTAGAACGCGTAGGTCGCCAGGTAGCGGGTGACGAGTTGGGCGGGATGCATGTCCCAGCCCTGGTAGATACCGCGTTCCAGGTGTCGCCGGACGAGGCGCGCGTGCAGCTTCCACGCCGTGGCCACGTTGTCGGGGTCACCGACCGGGAGGATGTTGGTCGAGCCATCGGACAGGTGCACGCCGGTGCCGGCGACGGCGAGTTGCATGACGTTCTTGGCGTGGTCGGCCGCGGGATGCTCCATCGACTGGTAGGCGGCGGCGATACCGAGGGACGCCGAGTAGTCGTAGGTCCCGTAGTGCAGCGAGCTGACGCGGCCCTGGCCGGCGTGGATGAACCGGGCAACGGGTGCGCGGCCGTCGGCGTCGAGGATCGCCTGCGGTGTTTCGACCTGCACCTCGAAGCGGATGCGGCCGGCCGGCAGTCCGTTCGCCCCTTCAAGGGCGCTCGCGACCGCGACCATCGCTTCGACCTGGTCGACGGAGGTCACCTTGGGGAGGGTGAGGGTGAGGCCATCGGGGAGGCCGCCGGAGTCGACGAGTCCGCTGACGAATATGTCGAGCGTGCGCAATCCGCGCGCCCGGGTGCCCGCTTCGAAGCACTTGAAGCGGGTGCCGACGAACGGCGTGGAGGTGCCTGCGTCGAGCGCGATCCGCAGCGCGGCGATCGCCTGTGCGACATCGGCGTCCTCGGTCGCATCGTCGAAGGTGCCGTAGCCGTCCTCGAAGTCGATGCGGAGGTCTTCGATCGGCTCGGTGGTCAGCTTGTTCTCGACAAGGGCTGCGAGAGTCTCCGGAGCGCAGTCGGTTCCGCTGCTCGCACCGACGAGCGAGGCCACGGCGTCGAGGCCGCCGGCGTTCTCCGCGGCTGCGAGAGCGGCGGATCCCCAATTGGCGGGCATCGTTGCCGAGTACCGGTTGCCCGGGATGTAAACGGTGTGGACGGGCTGTCGACGGCCGTCATCGCCGGGGTATCGGGTGCCCAATTGAGCGTCAGCGTTCGAGAGGCGGCGGTCGACGTCGGCCAGCACCGCACCGTCGAGGCGACGAGTCACAGGTGCCCCTTTCCTGGCTGGAAGTCTCCGCGCCACATAAATTCCACCATGTGGAGTTTAACGCGCGGCTCCGGGCTCCGGTTGCATGTTCTTCCAATGGTTACTTATTCCGTATTGCGGAACTCTTTTTGAGTGTGTTGGATGGAACGAAATTCATCGGCGGGAAGTGGTTCGTATGGCGGAGAGATCGGGCGGCGTCCAATCGGTGGAGCGCGCGTTCGAGCTGATGGAATTGATCGGACGGGCGGGAGGGGAGTGCTCACTGACGGAATTGTCGGCGGAGTCTCCGCTGCCACCACCGACGATCCACCGCCTCCTGCGCACGCTGGTCGGACTCGGATACGTGCGCCAACTACCGAATCGCCGTTACGCCCTGGGGCCGAGGCTGATTCGACTCGGCGAAGTGGCGAACCGACAGCTGGGCGCGGTCGCCGATCCGGTGCTGCAGTCGTTGGTCGACGAACTGTCAGAGACGGCGAGTCTCGCGGTGCTCGACGGTGACATGGTGATCTATACCGGACAGGTTCTGTCTTCGGAGCGGACGCGGACGAACAATGAAGTCGGCAAGCGCATCGGCCTTCATACGTCTGGCGTGGGTAAGGCTGTGTTGAGCGAATTGGACGATGCCCGGATTTTGAAACTGGTGACGCAGTCCGGACTTCCCGCACCGACCGAGAACAGTGCGTCGACTCTTTCTGCGGTGTTCGCGAACGTCGAACGCGTGCGCACCGACGGCTACGCGATCGATAATGAGGAGCACGAGATCGGCGTTCGCTCCATCGCGATGGCGGTGCCRGGGGCCCCGACCCCGATGGCGATCGGCATTTCCGGCGCATCGAGTCATGTCGACGAGGATGTGATCGCTCGCGCCATTCCCGCACTGCAGAAGGCAACCAGCGTCATCTCTGAAGYGTTGATCGGCGCTCGGGAGCAGTAACTCTCTTCGACTGGAATGCCTTGTGCAGGAGGATGCTTCGCCTCCGTGACTCTATGACCTGGTTGCGACCCGAGTGTCGACGTCGACATCCACGTCGTCGTCGGCGCCAGCCGGCGTCCGGATGTCGAACGAGTACCGCTGGCGGCCGTCATCGAACTCAAGCGCCCACGATTCGACCGACCCGGGCACCAGCGCGGTCGCAAGGCCCAATGCGTCCGCCGGGTCGAGCTTCCGCGGGTCGACAGCCACCGGAGCCGATGACTCCTGATCTCGCTCGTCGGCGATCACCCGCGCGGAGTTCGCATCGATCTTGATCTCGCGCTGCTCAGTGTTGTTCTGCGAGTCGATTTTCCACACCCAGGCATTCGCGGGCCGGTCGAACTCAAGCTCGATTTTGGTAATGGTGCCGCCGGGCGCGGTTTCATCGGCCACCGCGAGCGCACGATTGAGGTCGACGGGGAACGTCGCCGTGGCGAGGTCGACGTCGGGCCCCGGCGTCGCTGCGGCCGCTGTCGTCGATGTGACGGTCGCCGAAGGAGCGCCGGTCGATGTCGACTCCGAGCTCGACGTTGTGTTCGTGGCCGGGTCGGCGTTCGTGCCGCCGCCATCGGACGAACATCCTGAAAGCAGTAGGACGCCGGCGGAAGCCAGCGCTATCAGCGATGCGCCTGACACGGCATGCGTAGTCATCCTCTGCGTATATCCGGAGAAGGTGTCTCACAAACGGGCGAGTACCTGGATCCTTTTGTCACTGTGACGTTTTGCGGGCTCACGTGCGCAGCTGGACGAACCGCCGCCGGTCTGCTGCGAGGATCAACCGGGGGATAGCCGACGGTCGCGACGGGCGTCTGCACCGTGTGGGGCGATGATCCGAATGGTGGCCGCGTATCTGTCGGACCTGGACAGCGACCGTTTCGTCGGCCGGGACTTACGCACTCCGAAACCCGCCTTCGTCACCGTTCTTCGTTATCGGCTACTCCCGGCCCAAGGGACATTATCGTCACAGTGACGAATGCCCCGAGAGCGGCTGCTCGGGCGCTTGCGGAAGGCACGGTTTTCGGTCGCTGCGATCGGGGCCCGAAACCCCGAGCAGCCGCGGAATTGGGCCGCGGTTTCACCATGTCCGGTTGACCCATGTTGAAAGTGCCGCAACGCGAACACGCGGGATACGCGGGTAGCAGTCGAGCTTTCACGATGTGTGCCAACTGGTTCCGGCCGGACAGCAAGCACCTCTCGAACGTTCACCCAGTTCAGATTTGTGCCGATAATCTACATTATGTCAAGTTAACTACCGAATATTGCACTGCGCACCAATGGGCTTCAACTCCGCTCCGCTCCACCACACCCTGCCCTAGCTGATAGCGCCCGGTTCCAGCGCCCACCGATGCTGGAAGGGCAATACCTCGGCAGCGATCTCAAAATCAGCGTCGTAGTGCAGCAGTGTCACATCATGGGCGTTGGCAAGGGTGGCGATCAGTAGGTCTGCCATGCCGACGGCACGATGACGACCGGTGCCGGCCAGCGACCGCTGCGCATCCAACGCCGCCTGCCAGTGTTCATCGTTGGTCGGCAGGTACTCGTATGCGAGGCGGCGATCTGACCATATCTGGGCGTAGTCCGCGGCGGACCGGGCGCTGTAGAGCGCCTCGGCATCGAGCTGAGCGGTGGTTGCGACCAATCCGGCCTCGATAAGCGGAGCAAGTCGGTCGGCGACCTTGGGGTTTGTCATCCGTGCCGCGGCACTGGTGTCGATGAGATACCGCGCGACTACCGCCACACATCACCTCGTTTACCAGGGTCAGCCATCTCCCCCATACCGCCAGACTTCAACCATGCGATCTGGCGAGCGCGTGCAGACGCCGCTGCAGCCTGCTGCAACGCGATGCGGACGGTATCTGATACGCCGGACGTCTTAAGTTCCTTTTGCGCGGCGGCCAACAGGTCGTCATCGAGGTCAATTAAGCGCTTGGTCATCTCGCCACCCTCACGTATATACGAAGTCTTGATTGAGTATATACGTGCGTCCCCAGTTGGCTGGCCTGGCTGCTTTCCCGCGAACGTGTGGTCGATTGTGCGATAGCCTCTGACCGAACATGGTCGATTCTGCCCTGGTCGGCTTCCTGGCCCGTAAGGTCGCCGTGCGGCCAGAGTTCCTCGCGCAGGCGCCGATCGACGACGTCTGTAGTGTTAGCGAGCACATCTCGCCGAGCGTGCCCGATCGGCTTGAGCGCTGCGCCCACAACTCCGCCGGGTTCTACGACAGCGAGGCTCTAGCGTCGAGCGTGGTGCCCGAGGCCGAGCGGTACGCCTACACGCTGTTCGCATACCGCGCGGTCTGCATCCGCTTCGACGACGGGAGCAGTGAGCCATGGTCGCCCGCCGATGAGTGGCCCGGCCTACCCGCCAGCCCTGATCTGTCGGCATACGCGCCGATCGGCTACGACATCGTCAACACCAGTTTCTGCGGGTGGTTTGAATGCTCGCCCCTGTCGTGCAACAGCATGGCGGACCAGCAAGCCGTCAACGAACATTGCCTAGTCGATGACTTCGAAGTGGCGATGGAGTTGGGCAGCTTGTTTGCCGACGAGGCCGCGAGGGTGGAGCCTGGACCCTATCATGTGGTCCAGGTGCTGCAACGGATGAGTCCACATGGCAGGGCTTGAGGTGGCCGTGGCTTTCACCAGCGATCGTGAAAGCGCGATCTGAGACGATGTTGGATAGAAGTGTAATCAGTCGTGCATCAATAACTTTCGTAGACTGAAGCCCACGGTCTAGGGATCCGAGTTCTGCTACCCGGGTGCGTGTCGGATCAGCCGCAGCTGCCGAAACGGCGACATCGTTTACGATCTTCGAACTGCTTCGACCCCAACGACGACACCAACACGACGGCATTCGACGTCACTAACGCGGACAACGGGTCCACTACCCAGAAGCATATGCAGTAATCGAATATGCAGGATTTCCAGAAAAGTACGCCGTGTTCATCAGACGTCGCGTCAGACGAGTTCGATCACGTCGGCGATGGATTCGAACACCCGGCTGGGCCGGAACGGATAGCGCTCGATCTCCTCGCGCGTCGTCGAGCCGGTGAGCACCAGGATTGTCTCCAGCCCGGCCTCGATGCCCGCAACCACGTCGGTGTCCATCCGATCGCCGATCATTACGGTGCCTTCCGAATGGGCATCGATGCGGTTCATCGCGCTGCGGAACATCATCGGATTCGGCTTGCCGACGAAGTAGGGCTCCCTGCCGGTCGCCTTGGTGATCAGCGCGGCGACCGAGCCCGTGGCAGGCAGAGGACCCTCCGCCGACGGACCGCTCACGTCGGGGTTGGTGGCGATGAAACGCGCCCCGCCGAGAATCAGGCGGATCGCCTTGGTGATGGCCTCGAACGAGTACGTGCGCGTCTCTCCCAGCACGACGAAGTCCGGACCGACGTCGGTCAACGTGTAGCCCACGTGGTGCAGCGCCGTGGTCAGGCCGGCCTCGCCGATCACATAGGCCGAGCCGCCCGGCAGCTGGTCGTGCAGGAAGGCCGCCGTCGCAAGGGCCGAGGTCCAGATCGACTCCTCGGGCACAATCAGGCCCGACCGCGCCAACCGGGCCGCCAGGTCACGTGGCGTGAAGATCGAGTTGTTGGTGAGTACCAGGAAGGGCCGCTGCCGGTCGGTGAGCGCCTGGAGGAACTCCGCGGCCCCTGGCAGGGCGTGCTCCTCCCGGACCAAGACGCCATCCATGTCGGTCAGCCAGCACTGCGGTGTGGTACTCATGCGTCCAGTCTCGCAGGTACTGCCGCCGCGTCTGATGTGGTCAAAGAAGTCACAAGATCCTCATCAGCGCTGTTTTCGCAGAGCAGCGGCAACGCCAGTGGCGCCTACCCGCCGACAACCCCGGTGTGGCCCTTCAGCGAACAGAGCACGCGCATCCGGATCGTCTCGAACATCGCTCGCATTGACCCTTGCTTGTCAGTCGAGATCGAACGCGTGCTGGATCGCCGTTGTCAGCGATTCCTCTTGATCAGGAAGAAAGAAGCCAATCTGACGGCCCAGTGCCGCAACCGGGATCGTGACAATGTTGTCGACGCTGACGACGGAATCTTTCTCGAGCCCGTTACGCACACCTACTGGAACTTCGGTCGACAGGCCGCGAACTGTTCCGGTGATCGGTGCCACGGTGACCCTGGTGAGGTGGGGCCGCACGAGCTCCCGAGTCAGGATCAGAACCGGCCGAGCCTTGTCGAGCTGGGCGACGTGTATTGGTCTCAATCGATATCCAGCTCGAAGGTGGACGTATGAGCAGCGAGCTCGTCGAAGTCATCGTCCGCGGTGGTGGGCTTGGCGAGAATCGCCGCATCGCGAGCAGCGATCAGACGGCGACGCTCGCGTTCGAGCGCTTTGAGCACAAATGATGCGCGGCTCTCGACGTGCCGTTGGTCCACTTCCCTGTCAATGAAATCGACGACTTCGTTCGGAAGCCGAACGGCAATCTGCTTGCTCACAGCGCAATGGTACCGATGTGGGATGCAGAACGCTACCGCTGATTACCGAATGTGACGCTCGCGCGACTCAATGCCCGCTCGTCGAACGCACGACTGGCTCTCAAATGAAGACAAGCCCAACCATGCCGTTGGCCGCGATAACTACCACCATTTGCCGCGGTAGGACAACTGACTGACTGACGGAGCGATCCACTCGCGCCGTAGGCTCACGGCGTGCCCAACGTGACCCTGGCCAGCCCCGCGTCAACGGCGGGCCTGACGGTCGGGCTGATGGCCTATGCAGCGTTGATCCTCGTCGGTATCGCGGTGGCGATCTTCTACGCACGCCGGCATCGCCGGACCGGGGCGATCGCCGCCGCGGCGATGGTCGGGGTGCTCACCCTGGGCGGGCTGGTTATCGCAATCGTCAGCAGTGTCGCGTGAACCGTTACTCCCCCACGAAGCGCGAGACGTCCACCATTCCGCTCAGCGGAAATAGGGTTCCACCGTGCCGCTGAGCTTCACGACCATGGGATTTCCGCGGCGATCCTTCGCGGTAGGGACTTCAACGCGCACCCATCCCTCGGCCACGTTGTATTCGTGGACATTGGTTTTCTCGACGCCATTGAAGCGAATACCCACGTCGCGGCGAAGCGCCTCTTCGCTATAGAAGGCACTGCGCGGATCGATCGAAAGGTGGTTCGGTGGAACGTCTGTGCTCTGGTCCTCGGACATGATGGCCTTCGTTGAATAGTGCTTCAGGTGCTCGGATTGTTCTCAGAGAATCTACGCGACCGGCCGGCAAGCAAGCTGGCCGCCATCAGCACAGCCATGACCTGACCCAGCGCGTCAGGACCAGAACGGATCCCTGCCATTCCAGGCAACGAGGCGGTCGATGCGAGGGGCGTCGTCGGAGATCGGGACAGCCTCGGCGAACGGGACGGCGACCGCGTCGAGGCCCCTTGCAGCCGAGATCTGCTCGTAGAGAGCCCGGCGATTCTCGGCCGGCAAGATCCGGCGAGCGCCGTCGAGCGCCGCGGCGACCACTGTGTCGTCCCAGTCGGGCTGCTGACCGGTCGCCGTCGCAAGGTCCCACGTGTGGACGGTCAGCTCGGAGAAGTAGGAAGCCAGCACTTCGGCGCCGCTACCTTCGATCCACGGCAGTGCCATGGGTCGTTCGAGCACGGCGTCATCGCTCCAGGCATCGGCGGCGCGTCTCCCCGACTCCCGCCACACATCGCGCCAGCGATCCTCGGCCACAGGGGTGTCGGTGACCGCGAGCGGATCTGCGCCGTCGCCGAGCGCGGCAACTCGGTCAAGCACGCCGACGAGGTGGGCGAGCAGTGCTCGCACGTCCATGTCTGGGCAGGGCGTCGGGTCCGCGAGTTGCTCCGGCCGCACGCCGGCGACGACGGACCCGCCGGTAGTGATGGCACGGGCGAGAATCGGGCGGGGGTCCGTGGTGCTGGTGGGTGTGTTCATGGCGCGATTGTGCCGACCTAAACCGGTCACCTTGTGGCCGGTTTGATGTGGGAGTGTGGTTGCATGCGAGCCGACCGGCTAGTGGCTGTCCTCCTCCTGCTGCAACGGCGCGAGCGCGTCACAGCATCGGAGGTCGCTCTCGAGTTGGAGGTGTCCGAGCGCACCGCCCGCCGCGACCTCGAAGCGTTGAGCAGCGCCGGGGTGCCTGTGTACGCCGTGCCGGGCCGAGGGGGCGGGTGGCGCATGCTGGGCGGCGCTCGCACCGATCTGTCTGGGCTGACAGCGAGCGAGGCTCGCGCGCTGTTTCTGGTTGCCGGACCCGCCTCGACCGCCACCCCGAACGTGAAGGCAGCTCTGCGCAAACTCGTACGCGCGCTGCCCGAGCCCTTCCGCGAGCAGGCCGAGACCGCAGCGGCATCCGTCGTCGTAGACCCGCGGCACTGGGGAGCCGGCCAGCCCGAGCCTCCACCACCCCGGTTCCTGGAGGAACTTCAGGAAGCGGTGATCCGCGGTGTCCAGGTAAGACTCGGCTACGTCGACCGCATGGGCTCGGAGACCGAGCGGACCGTGCACCCACTGGGCATCGTGGCCAAGAGGCCGACGTGGTACCTGGTCTCCCAGACGGAGGCCGGTCGGCGGACCTTCCGGATCGACCGTGTCTTCTCAATCGAGTTGACCGACGACGCCGTCAACCGACCAGACGGATTCGACCTTGCCGAGAGTTGGCGAGAGATCGCCGACGAGGTCGATCGAAAGCGCACTCCCCTCGCGGCCCGGGCCATGTGCGCTCCCGACGGGCTCAGCCTGCTCCGGATGGTGCTCGGGACCCGCCTCGAGGTGGGTGGTTCCGCGCCCGACGGCCGGATCGAGATCGTGATCCGTGGCCGCGACGAGTACGCCCTCGCGGGCGAACTTGCCTGGCTCACCGAATGGCTCGAAGTCACCGACCCACAGGGCGTGCGCGATCACCTCGCTTCGATCGGCGGCGCGCTTGTGGCGCGCTACAGCTGAGCCGGGCGTCACCCGCTGYGCGACAGCGAACTGCGCTCTGCTCGGCTGACCAATCATCCCGACCTGTGCAGATGGGAATGGTTTCGCACTGAAGGCGTTTTGGAATCCACTTCGTCGGGCAAGATCAACTCATGCGAAATCTTCTACGCCGTTCCACCATCGCCATTCTTGCGGCCGCCCCGATCGCTGCCGGCTCGCTGTTCGGAGCCGGGATCGGATCGGCAGAACCCCCGAATTGTGTCAACGGACAATTCTGGGATCCGATCACCAATACCTGCCAGACGCCACGCCCGGCGGAGAACTGTGCGCCCGGTCAGTATTGGAACGCCCTGTCCAATGTCTGCCGGCCGCTGGGCCAACTGTAGCCCTCAATCCTTGACACGCTTGTCATTATCCTCGCGGATATTGGCATTGCTGCCACTGGAGTGGGTGGATCGTGCGCGAAACACTGGGATAGACCCGCGCGCCCAGAACCACGTTGAGGAACACCTAGATGACTGACTTGATGAAAGCCGTTGTGCTCGCCCGTTTCGGAGGGCCCGATGCTTTCGAGCTGCGCGAGGTCTCCGTACCGGCCGTCGGACCCCGCCAGGTACGGGTGCGCGTTCACGCGACCGCCGTCAACCCGCTCGACTATCAGATCCGTCGCGGCGACTACGCGGACAATGTGGCGCTACCGGCGATCATCGGGCACGACATCTCCGGCGTGATCGAGGAGGTCGGATCCCACGTAACCGAGTTCCGCGCCGGTGATGCGGTGTACTACACGCCCCAGATCTTCGGCGGCCCAGGCTCATACGCCGAGCAGCACGTCGCCGACGTCGACCTCGTCGGCCGCAAGCCGGAGAACATCAGTCACCTTGAGGCGGCGAGCCTGACCCTCGTCGGCGGCACGGTCTGGGAAGCCCTGGTGACGCGGGCTCAGCTCGGCGTGGGCGAGACAATCCTCATCCACGGCGGCGCGGGCGGGGTCGGCACGATCGCGATCCAGGTCGCGACGGCGATCGGCGCACGGGTGATCACCACCGCGAAAGCCGGCGACCACGAGTTCGTGCGCTCACTCGGAGCGGATGCGGCGATCGACCACACGTCGACCGACTACGTGGATGCAGTGGCCGAGATGACCGCAGGCAACGGGGTCGACGTCGTCTTCGACACGATTGGTGGCGACGCGCTCACCCGAAGTCCGTTGACGCTCGCAGACTTTGGGCGCGTCGTCAGCATCGTTGACATCGCGCAGCCGCAGAACCTCATCGAGGCGTGGGGCAAGAACGCGGCCTATCATTTCGTCTTCACCCGACAGAACCGAGGAAAGCTGGACGCGCTCACCACGCTGGTCGAGCGTGGTCTGGTGAAACCGGTCATCGGCGCCACGCTTCCGCTCGCTCGAATGGGTGAGGCTCATGAGCTCATGGAGAACAGGCGGTCGTATGCACTCCGCGGCAAGGTCGCGATCGACGTGGCCGGTGACACCGCCACGCTCCCCCCTCGCATCTCGTAGCAGTCAACTCCGCCCGGAGAAGGTGGCTCGGTACTCCGACGGGGACACATCGAGCAGCCTCCGAAAGTGCAGTCGCAGGTTCGATCCGGTTCCCAGGCCGACCTGCTCCGCGATGCGGTCGACCGAAAGCCTGGTGCTCTCCAGGAGTTCGCGGGCGGTGTCGACCCGCGCCCGGAGGATCCACTGCAGCGGGGTGCTGCCGGTCTCTTCGGTGAAGCGCCGCAGGAACGTTCGGGGCGACATCCGTGCGTGTGCGGCGAGCCCGGCAATCGTGAGCTGTTGGTCGAGCCGGGTCATGGCCCATTCGCGTGTCGCGGCAAGGGTTTCGCCATGGGCCGCCGAGTTGGTCTTCGGCAGGTACTGGGCCTGACCCCCGGTCCGGTAGGGCGCGGTGACGAGCCCTCGTGCGAYCTCGTTCGCCGCGCTCACGCCGAGGTCGCAGCGAACGATGTGCAGGCACAGGTCAAGACCGGCGGCGGCGCCCGCCGAGGTGAGAATGGATCCCTCGTCGACGAAGAGCACGTTCGGCTCGACCGTCACGTCCGGGTACCGCGCAGCGAGCTTGTCCGCCGCATCCCAGTGCGTCGTGGCCCGCAGACCGTCGAGCAGCCCGGCCTCCGCGAGGGCGAACGCGCCGTAGCAGATCGACGCGATGCGCGTCCCGCGAGATGCGGCGCCCTGAAGCGCCTCGCACACCTCTACCGGTATCGGCCGACCGGCCGGGGCGTACCCCGGGACGACGATCGTGTCCGCGGCGGCCAGTGCGTCCAGGCCTCGCGGGACGGCGTAGCCGAAGCTCCCGTGCGACGGCACCGTCCCGGCGATGACCCCGCAGGCCGACACCTCGTACGCGAACCCCGTCTCCGGATGGAAGACCTCCGCCGGGATTCCGACATCCAGCGGGAGCGCACCGTCGAGCACGAGGACCACCACCTGATGCGGCCGCTGCATCACCCGACTCCGATCCGGCCGACGCGTGCCGACCGCGTCATCATCCTCGCATGTGTGCGCCTTGCTGCCAGCCCGTGCGGCATCGGCCTTCAGGGCGGCACCGCGTTGTCGTCACCATGACTTGTCACGTAATCGCGTGGCGATCCACCAAATGCCAGACTCGGACTGTGGATACCAGGGAGACAGTCAACGAACTGCTGCGGCGCATCACGGTCGGTGACCCCGCGAACATCGCCGAGCTCTATGCCGAGCAGATCTCGTGGAAACTGAATTGGCCGACCGGCGACTACGCAGACGTCGTCCCGTGGATTCAACAGCGGTCCACTCGTGGCGGCGTCGAGCAACACTATCGGCTCATCGCAGAACATCACATCGCGAAACCGGGTTCTGCCGAGGTGAATTCCGTGCTGGTAGACGGGGCGGACGCCGTCGTACTCGGCGAGCTCCACAACACTGCCGCACCGACTGGTCGCAGCTACGACGCCGCCTTCGCGTTGCACCTGACTGTGGTGAACGGACTGATCACCCGCCACCACGTGTACGAGGACAGCCTCTCGGTTCTCCGAGCGTTTGCGGATTGACAACCGCGAACGATCCTCCGCCCGGCTGGTCCTTTCAGCCTCTGCTCATACGCAGGATCAGGTCCACCGTGTCCTCCGATTGGCCCCCCGGGGTCAGCACTTCCTGCAGCAGCAGGCCACGAATCGCGGCAGTGGCCACGGTGGCCATGCTCAGTGCTTGCCTGGTGTCGTGCCCTTCGCTTTCCGCCAGCGAGACCAGCATCGCGGTCAGGTCGTCGAGTGAGTCGATGAAGTCACCAAAGTCCCCCGGGCTGTACGCCGCCAGCCCCACGACGTGGAAGAAACCGCGTATCCGTGACAGCTGTTCGGGGCGGGTGTAGGTCCGCCAGATCGCGACGACGAGGTCGTCGAAGGTGCCTTGCCGAGCGGTCGCGAGGAGCGCCTCGTTGTCATGAGCTCGCTGCACCGTGAGCATGGCCGCCAAAACGCCCGGGAGCGAACCGAAGTGGTAGCGCAGCAAGGCGTGGCTGGTCCCGGCCCGGGCGGCGACCTCACGGAGCGACACCTCCGGCGAGGGAAGGGCCTGCCCGTAGGCGTCGAGAAGCCGAGCCAGCAGACGGTCGCGCGCGCCGCCTCCGCGTTCCTCACTTGACAAGAGCATGCTCGCAGTTTATCCATTGGATAGTATTTATCCAATGGAAAACCTGCCGAGTCCACCGAGCTGTGAGCCGGCCAAGTTGTGAAGGACTTCGATGAGCTCCATGTGGCAAGGCTGTCTGGCCGGCACCGACTATTTCGAGATGCGTTCTTGCGCTGGGCATGACTACGGCGTCTGGGTGACCACGCCGCCGGGCTACGACCCCGCCACGACCCAGGCACCTGTCTTGTATGTGCTCGACGGCAACTGGGCTGTGGGTCTGACCGCTCCCCTGATCGTGACCCAGATGGACCCCATGCAGAAGATCCAGCCCTACATCCAAGTCAGCGTCGGCTACGCAGGCGAGGAAGCACAGGACTGGGATCGGCTGCGCAACAGAGACTTTGTGCCACCGGGCGAGCCCATCGCCCGGGAGCTCGTCGATGCCGTGGAAATGGGCCTGCAGGCAGGCGCGCGTACCCGCGAGGAAGCCGACGCCTACCTCGCCGAATTACGCGACACCCACGCCGATGTGTTCCTGAGCTTCCTGACGACGGAACTGCACCCAAGGATCGAACGCGACTATGGCACCGCCACAAGCGGTCACGGCCTTTTCGGCTACTCCTACGGTGGACTGTTCAGTCTCTACGCCTGGCTCACCGGCGCCCCGCTCTTCGAGAGCATCGGAGCGGGCAGCCCCGGCGTCATCGCCGAGAACAGTCAGATCTTCGCCCAGCTCGATGAGATGGGCGACAGCCGGCGGGCCACCAAGCTTCACGTCACCTTCAACGACCGAGAGCTTCTCGGAGACCTGGCCGTCTACCAGAGTCTCGCGAAGAACACGGCCACGGTCCTTCACCGACTCACCTCGCGCCGCGAATCGGTCACCCGCGAGATCCTGCACGAAACGCACGTCACCGGCCTGCAGGCTTCGTTCCTCAGTTACCTCAGAACCTGCCGGCCCCTCTGAGCGTGGTTCGGGTCGGCGCAAAAAGGGCACCCGCACACCGGCGAACATTCCGGCGGGCCCAGCCCCGCCACCGAACCCGGAGGATCCGACGATGACAATGCCCAGTGACGCAGCGGATGCAGTCGAGTCCCAGGGAGCCAACGAGGGTCCGCGCGACCACAGCCAGGCCGACACCGATCACGCACCCTATGTCGATGACGAAAATGTCCCGCATCCCGGTGACGTGAACGAGGCTGACTGACCGCCGGGGCCGCCCGTCTATGTGACCGAAGGGTCTCGGAGTCGTCGCACATGTGCGATCGTCGGTTGCCGCACCGACGCATGGAGGAAGATGAGCCCCGCCACCGAATTCGACTTCGTCATCGTGGGAGCAGGTAGTGCGGGCTGCCTGCTCGCCAACCGTCTCAGCGCCAACCCCGATCACCGCGTGCTGTTGATCGAGGCCGGCGGCAAAGACGACTGGTTCTGGATCAAGATCCCGGTGGGCTACCTGTACACCATCGCCAACCCCCGCACCGACTGGTGCTTCACCACTGAGGCCGACACGGGTCTGGCCGACCGCACCATTCATTACGCGCGCGGCCGCGTCATCGGTGGCAGCTCGTCGATCAACGCCATGATCCACATGCGTGGACAGGCAACCGATTACGAGCTGTGGGCCCAAGCCACCGGTGACGACCGTTGGCGGTGGGACCGCTCCGGCGAGACATTGTCGATCTACAAAGAATTGGAAGACTACTTCGGCGGAGCCGACGACTGGCACGGTGCCGGTGGTGAGATCGCCGTCGAGCGGCCGCGGGTGCGCTGGAAGATCTTGGATGCCTGGCAGGCCGCCGCTGCCCAGGTGGGCATCGACCCGATCGACGAGTTCAACCGGGGAGACAATTCCGGCAGTGCCTACTTTCACGTCAATCAACGGCGCGGCCGTCGCTGGTCGATGGCCGATGCCTTCCTGCATCCCGTCGCCCACCGACCGAATCTCACCGTCTACACCCACGCTCAAGCCGTAAAGCTGTTGATGGACGACGAGGTCCACGACGATCAGCGTCGCGGTGCCTGGATGACGGCTCAGCACCGCGCCACCGGTGTGCAGCTGCTCAAGGACGGCCAGCTCGTCGACATCCATGCGCGCAGGGAGGTGATCCTGAGCGCCGGAGCGATCGGGTCACCGCAGCTCATGCAGGCCTCTGGTCTGGGCCCGGCCGGGCTGCTCACCCAGCACCAGGTGCCGGTGGCCGTCGATCTGCCGGGCGTGGGCGAAAACCTCCAGGATCACCTGCAGCTGCGAACGGTCTACCGGGTGCGGGGCGCCCGGACCGTCAACACGCTGTACCGGAACTGGATCACCCGTGCAGGCATGGGACTTCAGTACCTGCTGCTGCGTTCAGGACCCATGACCATGCCGCCCTCCACGCTGGGAGCTTTCGCCAAGAGCGATCCCGCGTTGGCCAGTCCGAATTTGGAGTGGCACGTGCAGCCCTTGTCCCTGACCAAGTTCGGCGAACCGCTGCACCCGTTTGGAGCCATCACTCCCTCGGTCTGCAATCTGCGACCCAGCTCGCGAGGTCATGTGCGGATAGCCGGTGCCGATCCGCTGACCAACCCCAAGATCACCTGTAACTACCTGTCCACCGACGCCGATCGTGAAGTCGCCGTGCAGGGCCTGAGGATGACCCGGCAGATCATGGCGGCGCCCTCGCTGGCCCGGTATCGCCCAGAAGAACTGCTTCCCGGCCCGCAATTGGTGACCGACGAAGACCTGCAGCAGGCGGCCCGCGAGCTCGGTACCACCATCTTTCATCCGGTGGGCACCTGCGCGATGGGAGCTTTCGACACCCGTGGTCTGCCGCGGTCGGCCGCCACGGTGCTCGACACCGATTGTCGCGTGTACCGCGTCGCCGGCCTGCGGGTGGTCGATGCGTCGGCCATGCCCACCATCACGTCCGGGAACACCAACGCGCCGGTCATGCTGATCGCCGAACGCGCCGCGCGGGCAATCCTGGCATGAGTCAGAGCCCGGCCGGTACGACCTTGTCGTTGACCGTCACCTCGACCTGATCCGTTTTCGCGTCGTACTCGATCTTGCCGTGTTCGAAGGTCGTCACCAGGAGATCGCCGACGGTGTCCTCGTCGCTGGTGGGTGCGCCCAGCGGACCCACTGAGCCGTTCTCGCCGGTGACCGCAGGCACGCCCTCCGGGTCACGCGGGACATTCCAGGCCTCCCGGATCTTGCCCCAGGTGATGTAGCCAGGCGTGCCCGCTTCGCCGTTCTTGGCAGTGATCACGCCGCCCTGAAATTGCTGGAACAGCACACCGCTCTCCCGAGCCCCCGCATTGCGGTCACCCGTCAGTGGCTTACCGAGAGCCTGCCGCTGATATTCGGTGGCCGATGCGTACTTGGCCGCAATCGGACCGGTCAGCGTCACCTCGACGTTCCGCTCCCCGATGAGCTTCACTTCGGCGGGCGGGGCTTCGGCCTCGGAGGTGGCGATCAACCCGACCTGCGGCGGCGCCGACGCGTCGACGCCACTGCCATTGCTGCAGCCCACGGTGATCGATGCGACGACGGCCAAGCCGACGACTGCCTTGTGACGGTATGTGATCGTCATCATGGCCTCACTCTCGCGTCCTTCGTCGGTGTCGGTCAAATCTGGCTGAACCGTTCGCGTCCCTTCGCGGTCCGGAATAAACACTGGGCCCGGTGAACTTGGCCCAAGAGTCGCCCTCCCCCGACTCAGGAGCATCCATGACCCGTCCCATCCGCGTCGCCGTACAGATCCAGCCCGGCGGCACACCCGACTACCGCACCTGGCGCGAGGCTGTCCTGGCCGCCGACGACCTCGGCGTCGACGTCATCTTCGGCTATGACCATTTCCACCGCCCGGCCATGAAGGGCATCGTCGATGGCAAGCCCGTCATGTTCGACGAGCAGCCCGATGTCGCGAACTTCGAGGGTTGGACCGCGCTCGCGTCGTGGGGTGAGATCACCTCACACGCTGAGATCGGGCTCCTCGTCACCGGCGTCGGCTACCGCAACGCGGACCTGCTCGCCGACATGGCACGCACCGTCGACCACATCAGCGGCGGCCGGCTCATCCTCGGCCTCGGCGCGGGGTGGTATGAAAAGGACTACACGACTTACGGTTACGACTTCGGAACCTTCGGCTCCCGTTTCGATCTGTTCGACGAGAGTCTGATCCGCATCGAAAATCGGCTCGCTGAATTGATTCCGCCGCCGGTGCGCAAGCTGCCGATCCTCATCGGCGGCACGGGACCCAAGCGCTCGCTGCCCGCCGTTGCCCGGCACGCCGACATCTGGCACGCATTCCAGGATCTCGATGCTTTCCGCAGATCCAGCGAGCGCGTCGATGAGCTGGCAGCGACGTTCGGCCGCAACGGCGCCGATATCGAACGCTCGACGCTCTGGACGAACGCCGGCAGCGCCGACGCCTTCCGAGAGGTCGGCGTCACGTTGTTCCAGACCGAACTCACCGCCGACGACGGTTATGACCTGACGTCTCTCAAGGAGGTGCTCACCTGGCGGGACAACGGGTGAGCAGGTAAGCCAACCCTGGCGTTTCGAGTCACGCTGCGAGGGGCAATCCGTCGAGGCGCACAGCCTGCGCACGCTTGCGCGATGCGGAAGCGAAGGCAATCCCCATGGGGATCACATTGGAAAGAGACTCACATGGCGCTCGACGACAATGACATCAGCACCTCGCCCGCAGACGGCGGCGAAGGCCCGGCCGACGGCGGCAGCAATCCCGAAGGCCACGACGGTGGTGCGGACGGCACCGCCGGCGGCGAAGGCCCGGCCGACGGCGGCAGCAATCCCGAAGGGCACGATGGTGGCGCGGACGGCACCGCCGGCGGCGAAGGCCCCGCCGACGGCGGCAGCAACCCCGAAGGCCACGACGGCGGCGCCGACGGCACCGCCTGAGAGTCCGTCATGCTCAGCCGTTGCATAGGCATCGACACCGATGTTTTCGCCACCGAGCATTGGGGGCAAAAGCCGCTGCTGAGCCGCTCCGGTGCGCTACCCCGCGATTTCTGCGACCTGTTGTCACCCGAGATGGTCGACGAGCTCATCGCAGAGCGCGGGGTACGCGCGCCGTTCATCCGGTTGGCCAAGGAAGGCCAGGTCCTCGCCAAGGACTGCTACCTCGGGCCGGCCGGCTTCGGCGCGGAAATCGCCGACCAGGTCGACTCGGCCAAGGTACTCGAGCAGCTCGGTTCGGGCGCCACCGTCGTTCTCCAAGGGCTGCACCGGCTCTGGCCGCCGCTGATCGAGTTCGTCCGCGACGCTGTCGACGACATCGGCCATCCCGTCCAGGCAAATGCCTACATCACGCCACCAGGCAACCGCGGCTTCGACTTCCACTACGACGTTCATGACGTGTTCGTCCTCCAGGTTTCGGGCACCAAGCGGTGGATCGTGCACGAGCCGGTGCACCGTCATCCGCTGCCCTCGCAGCCGTGGACCGATCACCGCGACCAGATCGCCCAGCGGGTCACCGGCGATCCGGTCATCGACGTCGAACTGTCCGAAGGCGACGCGCTCTACCTGCCACGCGGGTGGGTGCACGCGGCGCAAGCGTTGGACACGACATCGATTCACCTGACGATCGGCGTGGCGACGACGACGGGCTTCGATATCGCACGCGCGGTACTCGACCAACTCGGCGCTGTCGAGGAGTTCCGGGCGCCGCTCCCCCTGGGTATCAACCCGTCCGACAACGACGAAGTAGCGGCAACCGCCACCAAAGTCATCGCCCAGATCGTCGACCACCTCCGGGACAACGCGGAGATGCTGAGCACCACCGCCGCCGAGCGGTTGATCACCAAATACGGGTCACAGACTCGCGCCGAGGCGGTCCGTCCACTCGCGGTGTTGCGCGCCGCTGAGCAGGCCGACCGGGTGCGAGTTCGATGGCGCCGCGGCATGATCGCCACCATCACCGAGGAACCCGACGGCCGGGTGGCTCTGAGCTTGGCGGACAAGACCATACGATTCCCCGCTGTGTGCCTGGCCGCGTTGCAGGAACTCAGCAGTGGCAGGAACGCCGAGGCAGCGGCACTCACCGGCATGGACGCCGCCGATGGCACCGTGCTGATTCGACGACTACTTCGCGAAGGCGTGCTGGTGCCCTCCCCTGCCCAGCAGGGCCATGCCTAGGCTGAGCCGGTGACGCCTGCAAAACGCCCGCCATGCAGCGATCAGTCCCTGGCTCGCCACGAGCCGATGTACGGCACCGCCTCGGCGGGCGCGTCCTGGCTGCTGCTCGAACTGGAAGGTGGTTGGGGTCCGTCGGCCTTCCTGCAGTCACCCGGCTCTATCGACCCGACTCTGGGGCGTGCCATCGTGCGCCGTGCCGAATCGGCGGGGATGCGCATCGCCGCAATCCGGCGACACGGCCGCCGGTCCTCGAGCCCGCGATGGCGGTGGTTTGTGGCGAAGTCCGCGGTCGGCGATCACGCTCTTTTTCACGGCGAGGTCAGTGACGCACGCGACTACCTGGACCTCGATCTCGACGGCGGCGACGGCATCCGGTCAGAAGACCCGATCGTGGCTGTCTGCGCGCACGGCAAACACGATCAGTGCTGCGCGGTGCGCGGCCGGGTTGCCGCAGCCGCCATCGCCGAGCCATATCCCGAAATCGTCTGGGAGTGTTCCCATTTGGGTGGCGATCGGTTTGCCGCAACCATGCTGATCCTGCCGGAGGGTCTCTGCTATGGCCGGGCCGACAGCACCGACGCTGCCGAATTCGTACGGCTGTACTTCGACGGTAGACTCGACGACCGATACCTGCGCGGTCGCACCTCGGTCCCCCACACCGTGCAGGCCGCACAACATTTCGCCCGCGAAGCCTATGGCGACGACCGGATCGACGCCTTCACCCCGGTCACCGTCGACGCTGACGATGGAGTGGTCCGGGTTGTCCTGGCTGCCGACGCGGGCGCGGTCGAAGTCCTGTTGGACGAAGCGAAGTCCGAACCGCTGTTCTCGCAGTGCCGGGCGACGACGGCAGGTCCGGTCCGGACGTACAGTCTTCGATCGATCAGCATGTGATGCTGGAAGAAACAGTCCCTGCGCCAGCCAACTGAACGGAGCACTGCGGCCATGCCGGCCACCGTCACGACCCCGATCTCGATGGACCTGCTGCGCGGCGCGTGCGAACTCGAGCCGACAGCGCACGGTCTGCTTCCACACCGGTTGCCCGGCTGGGCTCGTGCGCAATGCGCGGACCCCCAGCTGGCGATGGCCGAATCCCAGCCCGCTGGTTGCCGTTTGGTGTTTCGGACCCGGTCGACAGTGTTGGAGCTGGATGCGCTGCGCACCCGTCCGGCCTACCGCGGCCTCCCGATGCGCCCCGATGGCGTCTACGACCTACTGATCGACGGCCGGCTCGCAGCGCAGGCCGGCCTGACCGGCGGCAACGTCCTGATGAAGGACGCCGCCACCGGTACCGAGGAACTGCTGCCCGGCGCACCCGGCACCATCCGCTTCGCCGATCTCCCCGATCGCCACAAGACCGTCGAGATCTGGCTGCCCCACAACGAAACCACCGAACTGATCGCCCTGCGGAGCAACCACCCGGTGGAACCCTGCCCCATCACCCGGCCCATCTGGCTGCATCACGGAAGTTCCATCAGCCACGGCTCCAACGCGCTCCACCCCACCGGTACCTGGCCCGCACTGGCCGCCGCCGGTGCCGACGTCGAACTGATCAACCTCGGCATGGGCGGCGCGGCCCTGCTGGATCCATTCACCGCACGCACAATGCGCGATACTCCGGCTGATCTGATCAGCATCAAGATCGGTATCAACGTGGTCAACGCCGATCTGATGCGCCTGCGCGGCTTCGGGCCGGCCGTTCACGGATTTCTGGACACCATCCGGGATGGCCACCCGACGACTCCGATCGTCGTCGTATCCGCCGTGTACTGCCCCATCCACGAAGATACCCCGGGACCGCTTGCCCCCGACTTCAGCAGCGGCACAATGGCATTCGCCGCAACCGGTGATCCTGCGGAGACCGCGGCGGGCAAACTCACCCTGACCGTCACCCGTCGCGAGCTCGCGGCCATCGTGCATCAACGGTCGGCCGGCGACCCGCACATCCACTACGTCGACGGATTGACGCTGTACGGACCCGACGACTTCGCCGAATTCCCGCTCGCCGACAAATTGCATCCCGGCCCACAAGCTCATGAGCGGATCGGCCGGCGGTTCGCAGCACACGTACGCGCCAGAACCAGGCCGTGATTCAGGCCGGATCGTGTCCGTCGGTCTCCGGCGGTTCGGCCTCCAGCAGTCGCCGAACGACGGCGCGATTGCCGTAGGGCTGCAGCATCCGACTCGCGGGTCGCGGCCGGATGTTCAGTGGCCACCAGAACCAGCGGCCCAGCATCGCCGCGATGGACGGCGTCATGAACGACCGCACGATCAATGTGTCGAACACCAGGCCCAGTGCGATCGTGGTGCCGATCTGACCGAGGACGATCAGATCGCTGAACGCGAACGACGCCATGGTGGCAGCGAACACCAGCCCGGCGGCCGTGACGACCGCTCCGGTGCCACCCATGGCGCGGATGATGCCCGTATTCAGTCCGGCGCCAACCTCCTCCTTGAACCGGGAGATCAACAGCAGGTTGTAGTCCGCCCCCACCGCGAGCAACAAGATGATCGCCAGCGCCGGGACGATCCAGTAGAGCTCGATGCCCAAGATGTACTGCCACAGCAGAACCGAGAGCCCCAGCGACGCCCCGAGCGACAACACGACGGTGCCGACGATCACCACGGCGGCAACCGCGCTGCGGGTGATGAAGACCATGATGAGCAGGATCAAGGCGATCGCCGCCAGCGCGACGATCATCAGGTCGTACGTCGAACCCTCCTGGACGTCCTTGTACGTCGAAGCGGTGCCCGCCACATAGATCTTGGCATCTGACAGCGGTGTCGCCTTCAAGGCATCGAACGCGGAATTCCGCAACGCATCGATGTGTGAAATACCCTCCGGCGTAGCGGGAGTGCCCTCGTGTGTGATGGTCATGCGCGCGGCCTTGCCATCCGGCGACATGAACAGTTTGAGACCACGCTTGAAGTCGGCGTTGTCGAACGCCTCCGGCGGCAGGTAGAACGAATCGTCGTTCTTTGCGTCGTCGAACGCCTTGCCGAGGGCGGTCGCGTTCTCCAACGCCTCCTGACTCTGCGTGTTGGTGCCGCCGGTGGTGGCGTAATTCGACTGCAGCAGATCCCGATTGGCCTCCTGCACCTCGATCTGCGGTGGGATCAGGGACACCAGTTGCGGCTGCAGGGCGTTGAGCTTGTCCAGGCTGGCCGTGATCGTGCCGAACTGGTCGGCGAGTTGGGAGATGCCGTCGAGGGAGTCGAACACCGATCTGAGCGCCGCGCACGACGGTATGTCGTAGCAGTGCGGTTCCCAGTAGAAGTAGTTGCGCAGCGGCCGGAAGAAGTCGTCGAAGTTGGCGAGGTTGTCCCGCACCTCGTTGATGGTCTCGACGGTTTCGTGGAACGCCTGGACCTGTTCGTCGGTGGCGGCGGCGCTGGCCTGCTGGAGTCTGAGCTGCTGTTCGAGGATGTTGATGGACCTACTGGTCTGGTCCACCTGACTCAGGATGTCGCGGGCCCGATCCTCCTGATAGCTCAGGTTCATGATCTGACCGGCACTCTGCGCGCTGATCTGAAAGGGTATGGAGCTGTGCGTGATCGGTGTGCCCAGCGGGCGCGTGATGGACTGCACCAGGGCGATGCCCGGGGTGTGCAGCACGGCCTTGGCCACGCGCTCCAGAATCAGCATGTCTGCGGGGTTACGCATGTCGTGGTCGGACTCGAGCATCAGAAGTTCCGGATTGAGCCGGGCCTCGGAGAAGTGCCGTTCCGCCGCCGCATAGCCGACGTTGGCCGGTGCGGTGTCGGGAAGATACGGTCGCCCGTCGTAGCTGATCTTGAGCCCCGGTAGCGCCAGAACACCGATGGCGGCGATCGCCAGCGAGACGACCAGGATGGGGCCGGGCCACCGCACGATCGACGTGCCGATGCGGCGCCATCCGGTGGCGCGCACCTTGCGCTTGGGTTCCAGCAGGCCGAACCGACCGCAGATCACCAGCACGGCGGGCCCGAGCGTCAGCGCCGCCACCAATGTCACCAGGACGCCCAATGCGGCAGGCACACCCAGGGTTTGGAAGTACGGCAGCCGGGTGAAGTACAGGCATGCCACTGCGCCGACGATGGTCAGGCCCGAACCGACGATGACGTGCACGGTCCCGCGAAACATGTCGTAGTAGGCCGCTTCGCGCTCCAGCCCCCGCGAACGGGCTTCCTGGTAGCGGCCGACCACGAAGATGGCGTAGTCGGTGCCTGCGGCAATCGCCAACAGCGTCAACAGATTCGTGGCGTAGGTGGACAGACCGATCACACCCTCGTGGGCGAGCGTCGCGACCACGCCGCGGGCCGCCATCAGCTCGACGGCCACCACCACGAGCATGATGAGCATGGTCACGATCGAGCGGTAGACGACGAGCAGCATCAGGGCGATGACCGCGAAGGTGATCGCGGTGACCATGTGGGTGCCCTCGTTGCCCACCTCGAAGTTGTCGGTGATCAGCGGCGCGGCGCCCGTCACGTACGCCTTGACCCCCGGCGGTGCGGGCGTCTCCTGCACGATGTTGCGGATGCTGTCCACGGATTCGTTGGACAGCGCCTCACCCTGATTGCCGCGCAGGTAGACCTGAACCAGGGCGGCCTTGCCGTCCTTGCTCTGCGAGCCGCCCGCCGTCAGCGGGTCTCCCCAGAAGTCCTGCACGTGCTCGACGTGCTGGGTGTCCTCGTTGAGCTTCTTGACGAGGACGTCGTAGAAGTCGTGCGCGTCCTGGCCCAGCGGGTTGTCGCCCTCGAGCACGATCATGGCCGCGCTGTCCGATTCGAACTCCTCGAACTTCTGCCCGATATGCCGCATCGCCATGATCGACGGCGAGTCAGATGCGTTCATCGCAACCGAACGTTCGGCGCCGACCACTTCCAACTGAGGCGAAAGGGCATTCGTCAGGACGGCGATGGCGACCCAGATCAGCAGGATCGGCAGCGCCAGCACCCGGATGAGACGGGCCGGCCGGGACTGCACGAGCGGGTCCTGTTCGCGATGCTCGGTCATGCCGACTTGTCCAGGCAGGCGATGTATCCGTTCACGTTGCTGGTGGACCTCTCGTCCTTGACGATGTCGTTGACGGTGATCCGGCACGTGATCGGGGTGGAGTCGCCCTGCGCGCGCAGGTCCGCGAAGAGCGTCGGGTCGTCGGTGGTCAGATTGTGTGACCACGGCAGCGGGGCGTTGTCGACGCGCTGCGGCTGGGCGTGCTCGTCGAGGAAGTTGATCGTGGCCGTCGAACCGGGGCTGCCGAGGACCTCGAAGAGGACGCGCTTCGGGTTATATCCGGTGTTCTCAAGGGAATCGGCGGCCGGTCGCGATGTCTCATCAGTCGAGCCGAAGACGCCGTGTAACCGGTACACGCTGAAAGAAACGATCGCTACGACGATCACGGCCACCAGTACCGTCCAGTGACGTTTCATCACACCGATCATCTGAAACCCACCACTGAGCAGCCCCTCGACTTTGTGACGCGCATGGCCTGCCGCCCCTCGATCGGTTGACATCCAGCGGAAGCGAGCCCAGCGAAACGGTACGGTACCGTTCGGTGAGGTGCAACCGCTGAAAGACCGAAGGAGACATGGAACTCTGATGTCGACCCATCGCGAGTCCACCGGCGCCAAACCGCGCTGGAACGAGCGCGAGGCCGAGCTACTCGCTGTCACGCTGCGCCTTCTGCAGGAGAACGGCTACGACCGGTTGACCGTCGAAGCGGTGGCCACCGAGGCGCGCTCGAGCAAGGCGACGATGTACCGGCGGTGGCCGTCCAAGGAACGACTCGTGCTCGCCGCGTTCATCGAGGGCACCAACTGCTCGGAGGTTGCGCCGCGTACCGGGTCGTTGCGCGGGGACCTGCTCCACATCGGCACCGTGATCTGCGAGCAGTCCTCCGAGCACGCCAGCACCATGCGCGCCGTCCTCATGGAACTCGACCGAAGTCCGGAACTGGCCGAGGCGTTCGAAACCGAGTTCGTCCTCCAGCGCCGCAAGGTGTTCGACGAGGTTCTCGCCGCCGCCGTCGACCGCGGGGAGATCGATGCCGCAGTGGTCACCGGTGAGCTCCACGATCTGCTCGCCGGCTACCTGGTTTTCCGTTTCCTGGTGTCGGGACGCCCCCCGACCAGGAAAACCGTGGTGTCGCTGGTCGACGACGTGCTCATGCCCAGCCTCACCCGCAACCGAAGAAGCTGAACGGGGCCTCGGACGGCTCAGTCCTCGACGAACCGCCGCAACCGCTGAATAGCCTGATCCCAGCTGGCAGACAGCGTCGTCAGGTAGTCGCCGGCCGCGGTGAGCGGTTGCGGCCGCACGGTCCACACGCGCTCGCGGCCATGTTTGGCGCTACTGACCACCCCCGCCGCCAGCAGTAGCTCCAAGTGCTTCGTGGCAGCCTGCCTGCTCAGCGAAATACCCTGCGCCACTTGCAGAGTAGATCGCGGCCCGGTGTCGCACAGCCCGATCACGATCCGCAGCCGGTTCGGGTCGCCGAGCGCATCGAACACCGATGCCACCGCAGTGGCGGAGGTCATGCGCCGGTTTCCAGAACCAGGTACTTGGCCACGAGCTGGACCTGGATGGCCCACCCTTCGCTGTTCCCCTGAAACGCCTTGTCCCGGTGCTCGTCCGGCAGCGCGTCGAAGCCGGACTCCACGATCTGCAGAAGCACCCCGTCGTCCTCCTCGGCGAGCGTGAACTCCACCAAAGTGGTCAGATCCGCGAATTCGTGGMCAGGCAACGCATTCCACCGGAACGCGAACCGGCGCTGTGGCTCGACGCTGACGATCCACAAGGTCACCGGTTCACCGACGTAGGGGCGCTGCTTCTCCGCGATCTCGTCGTCGACCGACGTCTCGGTGATCCGCCCCGTTACCTGTCCGCCCGCGACAAAGGGCCCGTCGATCTCCATGCCGAACCACGTCCCGAACTTCCGGGAATCGCTGATCGCATCCCACACGCGAGCGATCGGCGCCTTCAGCAGCGCCTGCTTCTCGATCCGATCCGTACTCATAGGCAACCTCCTTGTTGCCTTTGATCCGAACACAGACACGCCAATAAGGCAACCGTTTAGTTGCCTTATTTCTGGACGTCCCCGGGCATGCCGACGGTTGAAGTCGTCCGGGAGAGGGCATCCCGCTCTGTGCGCCCGGTCACAACGTTGTCGGCGCGGACGGGGAAGCGGCCATGAGCGACACAGACAGCGAGATCGCCAAGTGGGATCCCTCGGTGGCGCGCCGGATCAGCAATATGATCGGGCCGATCGTCACGCGCTATTTCCGGGCGGAGGTCAAGGATCTCGCGAAAGTGCCTGCAGTGGGCGGTGCCCTGGTCGTCTCGAATCACTCCGGTGGTGTGCTCACCCCTGACGTGCTGATCTTCGCCCCGGCCTTCTACCACGCGTTCGGCTATGACCGGCCGCTACACATCTTGGCGCACTACGGGGTGTTGATGGGCCCGTGGGGTTCGGCGTTGTCGCAGGCCGGCGCCATCGAGGCCACCCCCGACAACGCGGCGGCCGCGTTGCGCTCCGATGCGGTGGTCTTGGTGTTCCCCGGCGGCGACTACGACGCGTTCCGTCCGTCGGAGTCCGCCAACGTCATCGACTTCGAGGGCCGCACCGGATACGTGCGCACCGCGGTCCAGGCGGGCGTGCCGATCGTGCCGATGGTGTCGATCGGCGGTCAGGAAACCCAGTGGTTCCTGGCCCGGGGCGACGGTCTGGCGCGACGCCTCGGACTGCACCGGATCCGGTTCAAGGCGCTCCCCCTGACCTTCGGCCTGCCGTTCGGGCTGACCACCGTGCTGCCGGCGAACATTCCGCTGCCGTCCAAAATCGTCATGCGCGTGCTGGACCCGATCGATGTGACCGGCCAATTCGGCGACGACCCCGATATCGACGAGGTTGACGACCACGTCCGAACGGTGATGCAGCGCGCGCTGGATGAGCTGGCCCGCGATCGCCGGTTCCCCGTCATCGGGTAACTCGATCCCGAGGTTTCGAACATACTTGCGACGGGCATTCGTCGGTCATGAGCAATGACACGACACCAGCACCTCATGAGAACGCCGAGAAGGATCCGTCGCAGTGGGTGACGGGCGACGAACCGATGACGGGCGCGCAGCGCAGTTATCTGCACACCTTGGCCCAGGAGGCCGATAGCGAGGTTC
The DNA here is from genome assembly GCF_056400845.1 of Mycobacterium sp. P4_H6. Classification (NCBI taxonomy): domain Bacteria; kingdom Bacillati; phylum Actinomycetota; class Actinomycetes; order Mycobacteriales; family Mycobacteriaceae; genus Mycobacterium; species Mycobacterium sp. P4_H6. The sequence continues at coordinate 52,228 of NZ_JBFUKN010000009.1, forward strand.
CCGAGGACGTGACAAAGGCCGAGGCGTCCCAGCTGATCGATGAGCTTCAGGACAAGACCGGACGCGGCTGACCGACCCGTCTCAGGGCATCAGGACGACGTTGTCTCGGTCGCCAGGCGGGCGAGGGTGTCCTCGAGCTGATCCTGCGTGACGAGCGGGAACTTCACCTTTTCGAGCAGCTTCTTGTCGGTGACCTTGGACCAGTCGTAGGTGTGGCGGACGAGCGTCTCGTCCGGGCCCTGCGGCTCCAGCTCCCACAACCACTCCCACCCGGGAGGCTCGGTGCCCGCGGGTGCGGTCTTCCAGGCCAACAGCTTGTCCTTGACGTACCCGGTCACGTGGTTGTCGGTTTTGTACTCGCCGCCCATGTGGTCGCCCTGCATGTTCATCGTGAACACCTCGCCGACCTTTTGGATCCGATCCGCGTGGTCCACGCTGCGGACGAACCCGGAGCCGTCAAGTGCCTGATGCTTCTCGGGGTTGGACAGGATGTTGAACACCGCGTCGACGGGCGCGGTGATCGTTCGTTCGACGGTGACCTTTGCTTCGTTGCTCATACCCGCGGGGTGCCCAAGATGGCGGCGTTGCTAAACAACGACGGGCTTCACGCCACGCCCCTGCCCACGTGTGCCGCCGAATCCCCCACGGCCACCTGGCTTTCGCCGATCATGGTGCGAAGCAGCGTGGCCTGCTCGCGCTGCCCGCGACGCGCGGCACGGTCCATGCCGCCGGGTAGCGCCAGGTCCACCGCGCTGCGCGCCACGTTGACCGGCAATTTGAGCAGCGGATACCACGGCGGCACGAAGGCGGGAAGTCCCAACATCCGCATCGCCCGCGGCCCCAGGAAGGCGCTGGTCACCGACAGATGCTGTGCCCGGGCCAGCCGTCGTCGCAACGCAGGCAAGCTCTCGAAATGCCAGGCCAGCGGATCGTCTGCCATCGGAGCGGCCAGCTGGCGCGTCGACTCGTCGGGCGCCGAGAGCGCGGTGAGGGTGTGGTACAGCACTCGGATGCCGCCGCGGAAGCTGTGCGGCAACCACTCGTCCTCGACGCCGATGAGCCAGCCGACATAACGGGTCAGATGCGCGACGGCATCCAGATCCTCAGGTGCGGTGAGGATTCCCATACCCAGACTGGCCGCCGGCGGGGCAATGAGCGCACCGATCAAGGTGGCCGCCATGTCGGTCTGGTTGACCGGCACACCCCACTCGTCGGGGCGCCAATCCGGCATCGCACCAACATGCCTGCGCACGAAGGCATGGATCAGCCGGACCCGGATGGTGGACCGGTAGCCGACCCCCAGTGGCTCGAGGCCGTCTTCGGCGATGACATCCATCGCCCACTGCATGGTCTCGGCGAAACGCTTGTTGGACCCCTTCTCCAGGGCGCCGGTGCGCAGCAGGGTCTTGTTGAAGCCGGAGAACTGGTATCCGCCCAGCAAGGACACATCGCGCGCCACATACATGCCATCGGCGCCGCCTCGTCGCATCGCTCGCTGCCCGCGCCGGATCAGCTCGGGATCGACCCACTTCGGCGGCGTCTCCACCGCGGAGAAGAAGTCCCGGAGCGGCTGCGGCGCTTCCGGCACACTCGCGATGCCTTCCGACAAGGCCCGGTCGAACAGCGGACGGGTCTGCGACAGTCCGGTGGCCACCATCCAGTCCAGCAGGCGATCCATCGGCTCGTCGCCGACCGTGAGACGCTCCCCCAGCCGACGCCACTGCCGCTCATCGGGCTTGCCTATGCCCAGGCCAACGGCCAGCAGCTTGATCATGCCCGGCACCGGACGAGGTCCGGCGGGGTGGCGACTCGGGACGCCCACAGTCATCGATGCTCCCCTTTGAGCGAATTTAGACAACGCATGTAGTCAGGAAAGAGTACGCGCCACTCGACAGGTGTCAACAAGCCGTGCCGCGCACACCTCCCGGGTTCAGATGTGGCGCAGTCGAGGCAGTTGTACTGTCCTGGCCATGCGCACGCCCCGCAATCCCGATGGCGACGCCCCGCTGTGGAAGCGGGCGGCCTTCGAGCTGAAATGCTTCGTCAAACGCCGGATCGCCCCGAAGGGCATCGCGGTAACGCCACCCGGTGAGCCGTACCTGGTGGTGCCGATCCTGGGCCAGTCCAACGCCTTCGGGATGGGCCTGCCGCTGGACCCGGAGGGAGCCGACCAACCGCACCCACATGTGCACCAGTGGGCCAACAGCGGTCCGTCGAAGAACACTGTCATCCTAGGCGCGGATCCGCTGGTACACGAAACGCCTTCGCGCCGTGTCGGTTTCGGCGTGACGTTCGGGAAGGCACTGACCGAGGCGACCAACCGCGCGGTGCTCCTGGTGCCCTGCGCCCGCGGCGACACCTCGTTTCACCCGAAGAACGGCTACACGTGGGACATCGCGGACACCAAGACCCGGCGCAATCTCTACCGCGAGGCGGTCCGCTCCATCGACGCTGCGCTGGCACAGAATCCGGGCAGCACCGTCGCCGTGGTGCTGTGGCACCAGGGTGAATCCGATGTGCCGTTGACCCCCGGCCCGGAGTACCAGCGCAAACTGGATGCGCTGTTCGATGATCTGCGGGCCCGGTACGGCGGCGAGACGCCGATCATCCTCGGCGGCATGGTGCCCGAGGAGATGGAACTGAGCGGCAAGGACTACACGGTGATCAATGCGGTCCACGAGGACACCCCGAACCGCAAGCCGCGGACGGCATTTGTGCCCGGCAATCGGGACTCGTTCAACAGCCATGTCGACCGGCACTACAACGCCGACGGCCTGCGCGCCCTCGGCCGCGACATGTGGCTGGCCTACGAGAAGCTCGACGCCGCCGCGCTGAAGGAGTACCGGCGCTGACCCATTTCAGTTGGCGTCGAAGGGCTCCCCGTCGAGTGCAGTGGAGCTACGCCCGTCCGGGCCGACGGGCACATCGCCCACCAGGGTCACCCGGTAGAGCCTGCGGTCGTGCTCCAGGGTCAGATCGCTGGGTGCCAGGTGCACCGCAGACCGGTTGTCCCAGAACGCGATGCTGCCGGGCTCCCATTTGAATCGCACCGTGTACTCGGGTTTGGTCAACTCGTCATAGAGCAGCCCCAGCAGCCGGCGGCTCTCATGCGGCGAGACGTCCACGATGTGTGTGGTGAAACCGGGATTGACATACAACGCCCGCTCCCCCGTCTCGGGGTGCACCCGGACGACCGGATGCTCGCTGACCAGAGGTCGACGGGCGACGCGTCGCTCATAATCCTCGGTGGCGGTGGTCCCGTCCGGCGGCGCGAAGCGGTGCACGGCGCGAAGCTTGTCGACGAGCCGGCGCACCGGTGCCGACAGTCCCTCGTAGGCCGCAACCGTGTTGGACCACTGGGTGTCTCCGCCGTACGGCGGTATCACCTCGGCACGCAGGATCGATGCCGCCGGCGGGTTGATCGCGGCCGTCACATCGGCATGCCAGTTCGGCTTGTCGAACCCCCGGGTCGCCCCGTAGCGCGACGTGAATCGGTCCCGGAAGATCGGGTAGATGGTCGGATAGTCGGGGTCGGGGATCGAATCGAACAGCGGGTGCGCCGGGGTGGGCGCCCCGAACGCGGACGCGAACCGCAGGTGGTCGGCATGGTCGATGAACTGGTCGCGGAAGAACACCACCTTCCACCTGAGCAGAGCGGCCCGGACCTGTGCGACCTGCTGCGCGTCGAGCGGTCTGGTGAGGTCGATGCCATGGATTTCTGCTCCCGCCCAACCGGACTGCGGGCGAACGTCGATCGTCTGGGCTACCTGTGTCATGCGAGTGTGCCTTTCTGGTCAGGAATCGACGGGCTTGGGCGTGACGCCGTCTAGTTCGTTCTGCGCTTCGACGATGGCGTTGTATCGGCCGTCCACATACGGCGCGACATCGACATGGGTCTTGGTGGTACCGGTATCGAAGAGGCCGTCGGCCACCGTCTGGAACAGCCGCGTCGAATCGTCGTCGATCGGGTAGTACGACGCGATGCCGTCTTCTTCGTAGAGTTTCTTGCCCTGCTCGAACGTGATGCCCTGCTGCTCGACGTAGTAGGCGTTGATCCATTCGTCGGCGTGACTGTCCTTCCAATTGTTCGCCGCGATGGCGCGGCCCAGATAATCGCCGATGGCCGCGACCTTGGCCGGGTCGTCCAGGGTGTCCCGGCGCACGATGAGAGATTGGATGCCGGTGTTGATGCCCTTGCCGTCACCGAGGATCGGCGGCTCCCCCAGTTGGTAGTACTGGTTGCCCAGCACGATGGCCGCCTCCACCGCACCGGCGGCGAACGTCGGCACGACCTCGGCGCCCGCGAGTTCCACGGGTTGAACATCGTGTTGGAGATCAAGGCCGTGCTGTTTCAGCAGCGCGGCGGTGACCATGTGCCGGCCGGAACCCGGCGGGTAGGCCACCCGCTTGCCGCGGAGGTCCTCGATGCTGTCGATGCCGCTGTCGGGCTTGGCCACCAGGAAGTAGCCGCCGCTGGTGCCGGGGTTGGCCTGGAGTCCGATGGTGACGATATCGGTGACGCCGCTGTCCACCGCGATGGGTACCGGCGCCTCACCGATCGAGCCGATGTCGGCGGCGCCCGAGCGCAACGCCTCGATAACCGCTGCGCCACCGCTGAAGTCGGCGAACTCGACCTCGTACGGCGTGTCCTTGCCAGCGTCGGCGAGGTTCCACGGCAGCGACTGGGTGGCGTTCTGCTCGGCGATGACAATCTTGGTGCCCGTGGGCACCTCCGAGTTGGTGGCGATCTTGACCGAGTCGATGGCCGCGTCGGCATCACCGTCGTCGGACAGGCCGCACGCCGAGACGATGAGCGGGACCAGCAGCAGCGCCGCCAGTTTCCAGCGTGAATGGGGCTGTCGCATGTCGTTTTTCCTTCGGGTTGAGCTGTTCAGAGCTGAACGTCGCCGGTGACACCGAGCTCGGTGAGCAGCCTGCGGCGCAGGATGGCGAACTCGTGCGAGTCCCTCGCTCTCGGCGCGGGCACCTCGACGGCGGTGTCCAGCGATATCGCACCGTCGGTCAGCACGATCACACGGTCTGCGAGCAGGATCGCCTCGTCGACATCGTGGGTGACGAGCAGCACCGCCGGCTTGTGGCGTGCACAGAGCGCCACCAACAACCCGTGCATCTTGATCCTGGTGAGCGCGTCGAGAGCACCGAAAGGCTCGTCGAGCAGCAGCAGCTCCGGTTCGCGAACCAGGGCACGGGCCAGGGCGACGCGTTGCGCCTCGCCGCCGGACAGCGTCCGCGGCCACGCTCGTTCCTTGTCGGCGAGATTGACTTCGGCCAGCGCCTTGCGGGCCTGCGCCCTGACTGCCGCGGTTGCCGGTAAGCCGATCGAGACGTTGGTCAGCACCCGTTGCCACGGCAGCAGCCGCGGATCCTGGAACACCACCGCCTGTTTGCGCGGGACTCGGACGTCGCCGGCGAAGTCGCCGTCCAGCGCTCCGAGCGCGCGCAGGAAGGTGCTCTTGCCCGAACCGCTGCGACCCAGCAGGGCGACGAATTCCCCGGCCCTGATCTCCAGACTCAAACCATCGAGGACGACGTTGTCGCCGAATGTCTTTCGGACGTCACGGGCGACGACGACGGTGTCGGCTCCGACCTCAGTCGCCGTCATACGCGCGCCTCCAGGTGAGCAGCCGCGACTCCAGGAATCGGACGATCAGAACGGACACCAGGCCCAGGATGGCGTACACGGCGATCAGCACGAAGACGACGTCGATCTGGAAGTACTCCCTGGCATCGGTCATCATCCGTCCGAGACCGCGTTTGGCGTTGATGGTCTCGGCGAAGATCAGCGACAACCACGAAGCGGTCAACGCCAATCGCAGGCCGATCAGGAACCCCGGCAGCGAGCCCGGCAGAATCACCCGCCGGATCAGTTCCGCGCGGCGCGCCCCGAAAGACCGCGCCGCCTCCACCAGTCCGGCGTCCACGCTGCGTATCGCGCTGAAGGTGTTGATATAGATGGCCACCGCCACGGCCAAGGCGATCAGCGTGACCTTCGGGACCTCACTGATCCCGAACCACACGATCAGCAGCGGGACCAACGCGAAGTTCGGGACCGCCCGCAGCACTTCCATGTTCGCGTCCACGAAGTTCTCACCGACCCGCGACAGACCGGCGACCAGGGCGAGCGACAATCCGAGTGCGATGCCGAAGACAAGGCCGTACCCGACCCGCAGCACGCTGGTGAACAGGTGATCCTGCAGCGTGCCCTCGACGATCAGGTGGTACGCGGCCAGCACCACCCTGGTGGGCGGCGGCACGGTCCGTTCATCGAATATGCCGGTGGTGGACAGGACCTGCCACAGTGCGACCAGCAGAACGGGTCCGAGCATTCGCTGTGCCGCGCGCGGAACACGTTGCCGGCTTTGCCGTTTGGTGAACGCGGCACGCGGGTCCACCAGGCCGACGGGCTGCCCGCTGCGGTTCTTCTCTCTCGTCCTGGCGAGCACCGTCGCCATATCAGGCTGGTCCGAAGAACTCACCGGACAGGGACTGCGACTGTCGTCCGTCCACCCCGACGGGGATATCACCCACCAAAGTGATCCGATGCAGGATGCGGTCGCCCTGCACATGCTCGAAGTCACGGGGCGCCAGGTGCAGCGCGGCCCGGTTGTCCCAGAACGCGACGCTGCCCGGTTCCCACTTGAATCGCACGGAGTACTCGGGGCGCGCGATCTCCTCGAACAGCAGGTCCAGAACATGCCGGCTCTCCCGCGGGGACAGCTCGACGATCTCACGCGTGAAGGACGGGTTGACGTAGAGGACGCGTTCACCGGTCACCGGATGCACCCGCACCACCGGATGGATCGATGCCAGTGGGTTGGTGCGCACGAGGTCGCCGATCTTCTCATCGCTCCGCTCGGCGGACACCGTTGCGCCGAAACGGTGCTCGGCGTTCAGCTCATCGATGAACTCCTGAACCCACCCACTGAGGCCCTGGTAAACGGCAGCGACGTTCACGAACTGGGTGTCCCCGCCGTAGGGCGGGACAGCTTCGGCCCGCAGGATGGAATGCGATGGCGGGTTGATCAACGGCGTGACGTCCGCGTGCCAGCCCGGGCCGTTCGGGCTCTGCTTCTTGCGGTATCGCGTGCCGTAGCGCTGGTCGTAGGCCGCGGGCGAGACGGTGTGGATCTGCGGGAAGCCCGCAGGCGCGGAATCACCTTCGTACGGGTGACCCGGCGTAACGTCGCCGAACTGGGCGCCGAACGCGATCTGGGCGGCATGGTCGAGCGCCTGGTCCCGGAAGAACACCACCTTCCAGCGGTTCAGCGCTTCGTTGATCGCTGCGATGTCCTCAGCCGCCAACGGCGCTGTGAGATCAACCCCGGTGATCAGCGCGCCCGCCCACCCGGACAGTGGTGTGACCTGCAATGCCGTATCGGAAACAACCGTCATCGGGCCCTCCCCCTCGAAAGTGTCTGTGAATACCCCTGATCGACGTTAACGGGGGCATCCGCGGGGTTTATGGGTTTGAATCGACGTGAAGTGAACGGCACCCGGGAAGGACGCGACACACGTATGAGCGACAAGACCGAACCCTTCGGGTACACCGACACCGATCTCGAAGGATCGGACATCGTCGGCATCACCATCGTGTGGTCCGACAACAACGGAATCCCGCGCGCCAGAACCATTCCTGTCGACCAGTGGGATTCGGTGGCCGAGAAGGGCGTCGGCGTCACGTCGCTGTTCGCCGTCTTCGACACGCACGATGCCATCACCTACGACCACGACGGCCTCCCGAATGCCAGCGGCGACGTCCGGCTGATTCCGGTGGCAGACAGACGCGTTCCTCTTGCCGGGCAGCCCGGTCTGGCCTGGGTTCCCGGCCGGCAGGTCGGCGCCGACGGCACCACCTGGCCCTACGATCAGCGAGGGGTGCTGGAACGGCAGGTCGACGCCGCGGAAGCCGCGGGCCTGCAGATCCAAGCCGGCTACGAACTCGAGTTCTTTCTCGACAGTTCGGGCGCAGGCCCTGGGGTCACGCCGGCCCACGACGGGCCCGCCTACAGCGCGCGTGCGCTCATCTCGGTCAACGACTTCGCGGTGCAGCTGCTTCGAGAGCTGCGGGACAACCGAGTGCCCATCGGTCAACTGCACGMCGAATACGGCACCGCACAAATCGAATTGAGCATCACACCGCAGGACCCGGTGACCGCTGCCGATCTTCAGCTCCTGGCGCGACAGACCATTCACGCGGCCGCGGCACGGCACGGTTTCCGCGCGAGCTTCAGCCCGCTGGTGCTCGCCGGTGACGCGGGCAACGGATGGCATCTGCACACGTCCGTGTGGCGGGCCGGGGACAACCTGCTCACCGGTGACGGACCGCACGGTATGTCGGTCGACGGCGCGTCCTACGTGGCCGGGTTGCTACGGGATCTCCCTGCCCTGGTTGCCGTCACGGCGCCCAGCGAGGTGTCGTTCCAGCGACTGCGGCCCGGATACTTCTCCAGCGCTTTCGGTTACTGGGGCATCGAGAACCGGGAGGCTGCGCTCCGCCTGGTGCCGGGCACGCCGTTCGTCGGCCTTTCACACGCCAATATCGAACTCAAGCCCTCGGATGCCTCGGCCAACCCGTATCTGGCCTTGGCGGCGGTGATCGCGGCGGGTATCGGGGGCATCGCCGACGGCCTGAGCCTTCCGGATCCGATCGCCGACAACGTCGGCACCTGGTCGCCGGAGCAACGGAGCGCCGCGGGGATATCGCAGCTGCCCGGATCCTCGGCCGAGGCCATCGCGGCGCTGCACGCGAGTCCCCGCGTCTCCGCGGCGCTGGGGCCAGACCTGTTGGGTGCGTTCACCGCGGTGCGCAGGGCCGACGCGACGTGGGCGGCCGACCGTGGTCCCGAAGAGATCGTCGCTGCGCACCGCTGGCGCTACTAGTGAGCGAGTTGTGGGATCTTGTGGTCCCTTTCGCCGGGACGGCGCCGGTCCTCACCGAGCACGGGCGTGCATTACCGCAGATCGACCAGTTGTGTGGACCGTTCTGGGCGCGGCTGGCCCTTCTCACCGGCACACCTGGCCCGGGGCGGCTCCCCTCGCAGGTGCAGGCCGCCGAGGCGACCGGCACCCAGGTGCATCCGGCTTTGGATGCCGACGTGCGTCCCAGCGGTCAGCCGCCGAACCGCACGGGATGGGATCAGCTGCCGCGCGCCACCGCGCCGGCACACGCCGGGACGAGTGGTCGCCGCCTCGCCGCGGGTGTCGGAGATCTCGCTGCGGGGCGGTTGGAGGCCGTGCCGGTGTCGGGCTCTTGGCGCCCCGAACAACTCGGCGGTCTGCTTGCCGAGCTGGCCGACCTCCCGGCCTTCATCATCGCCAATATCGCGACAGCCGCGCTGTGGGGCTCGCACAGCGCCGACAGCGCCCTACGCGGTTACCTCGGCTCCGGTGACGATACGGGCGGCCCGCCGCCGGACTGGGATGTCGGCCACTTCGTGGGGATCTGGGGCCGGATCGTCGGCAACCGGGGGACGCTGGTCGCCGTCGCCGACACCTATGCGGTGCTCGGTTCCCACGGCCGCCACCTGCAACCGCTTCCCCGGCTGGCCCGGGCCCTGGGCGCGGACTCCGCGCACCGGGGCAGAGGGCTCCTGGTCGTGGGGGAACCCTCGCTTCGGACAGTCGTGCAGGACGCCGCGGAGAACGTGGGGCTACGCACCGCGTTCTGGGACTGAGCCGTTACGCCGGCTCCGGAAGGGGAGCCTGCCACCGCGCTCGGCGCTGCGCGTCGGTCTGCTCCCACCAGGGTGGTTGCCCCCGCTCCCCCAACGCGACCTTCGCGGCCTGCACACCCGCGCGGGCCGCCGATTCCTCCGGCGTTCCCTTCGTCCGGCGCACCTCCCGGCGCCACGCCATCAGCACCCGGACCAGTTCGGTACGCCGTTCCTCGGGTATCGATGGATCGGTCGCCCGCCAGCGGCGGCCGTCGATGACGACATGGTGCCCGTCAGGTGTCGTCGCCGGCCGCTCGCTCATACGACGATGGTAGGCAGGGCTGCACCGGCACGATCTCGGTCCGCGCAATCGTGCGCTCCCGTTCTGCTGACAGTGCAGTACGACGCGGGTCGGCCATGTACCCCTCCATCGCGGCCGCCGACGCCCACTCGAACAGCTGGATCTCCAACGGCCGGCCCTCTTTGCCATCCGTCCAGGTTCGGTGCACGACGCGTCCGCCGTGTTCAGGTACCAGCCGAAGGACCGCGTCTTCGTAGTCGGTGAGCGCTTGCTCCATGCCCGGGTGCGCCCACAGGAATACATACATCGACTGCGTCATGCTGGAAGGGTGGCACGCGTCGCCGTGGATCACACAATTGTTTTCCCGGCACTGGCGTGGATGCAGGTCTGTGGGACATACTGTCGGCAGGCGCGGCCCCCGATCGGTGTAGGCCCGGCATCCCCTTCCTCTCTTTCCCTCAACGGGTCGGGACCCGTCGTGCCTACCCACACCCCACCAGAACGGAGCGAAAAGCAATGTCTGCGAACATGATCAGGAACGGTTCCGAGCGATTGCTCATCGAGAACACTCTCGATCGCAGCCGCGCGGCGCTCATCGACACCGTGCGCGGTCTCTCCGAATCCGACGCGCGGCAGCGGCGCGTCGCATCGCTGACGACGCCCATCTCGTTGATCAAGCATGCCGCCGCCGCGGAACGTATCTGGTTCCAACGCTTTTGGGCCGGGCTGGATGCATCGGAGTGTGACGGCTACTCCGAACGCGACGAGGGCACCTTCGCCGTCGCCGCCGACGAGTCGCTGAACGGCGTGATCGCCGAGTTCGAGCGGGCCAGCCGGCTCTCGCGCACGATTGCGGCCCGATTCGATCTCGACGACACCAAGGTCAATCCCGTCGAGGGTGAACTCAGTATGCGATGGACCCTGCTGGCCATGATCGAGGAATTCGCCAGGCACGCAGGTCACGGCGACATCCTGCGCGAGCAGATCGATGCCGGCGCTACGCCGTCGCCCGCATGACGTGTTCCGTTATGCGAGCGTAGGTCTGGCGCGTCGACCCGATATCGTCGGTCATGATGTTGTATCCGTGATCCACGCCGGACACCTCGTGATATTCGGCCAAGGCACCGACGTCCGCGAGTGCTTCGGCATACCGACGGGCCTCATCGCGCAACCGGTCGTGCTCGGCGGTGACGATCAGTGCCGGCGCGATCCCCGTAAGTCCCTTGCCGTTGTCTCCCCACGCGGGTGAGGCGAGCGGATCCCTGCGCTGTGTCCGATCGGGGATATACGCCGTGTCGAAGATCTCCCCCATCCACGGCTTCATGATTGCCCGGCTCCCGACCGATGACGGCTTGTCCCCGGTCGGGGTCACCAGGTCCAGCGGCGCATAGTGCAGGACTTGCAGCGCGATGTCCGGACCCTGATTCTCGTATGCCAGCCGCGACGCTGCGGCCGCGAGACTGCCTCCGGCGCTCTGACCGCCGACACACAGCCGGGTACCGTCCCAGCCGTGGTCCGCACCGGCGACCCAGCACACGATGTCGTAGATCTGTTGAGGCGCAGCCGGAAAACGGTGCCCAGGCGCCAGGACGTAGCTGGTGTTGACCACGAAGACACCCGCATTGGCCGCCAGATAGCGGCACCAGGGATCGTCCTGTTCGGGATGCCCGACCACGAAGCCGCCGCCGTGGATGTTGACATAGACCGCAGTGTTCGCCGTGGGCGCCGGTGGACGGTATACGGTGGCCGCTGCGGTGCCGTACCTGGTCGGAATGTCGATCTGCGAAGTACTACCGGCGATTTCGGGAAATCGGACGGCGGGCTTGGGCGCCGGATCGACCACCGCAGCGAACACCCGCGCCAGCGCGTCTGCGACCTTCTGCTGGGACAAAATCGACATCGGGATTCCCTTCAGGCGCCGGAGGCCAGCGGATCGAGTTGGTCGTTGGTGATGTCGTCGGCCGCTGTCGAAACGCTGAGCGCCTCCCATTTCTCATCGGTGGCCAGCAGTTCGCGTCCGGCAGCGGTGGCGTAACGGTAGGCGTCGGGACCGACCAGCAGCCGGGTCGGCGGCGCCTCCATGTCCACGATATCCAACAGCAGCGCAGCGACCTTGACCGGATCACTGGCGCCCAGGTTGGCAGACTGGCTGAGCCGCGCGGCCGCACCGACGGTGGCGGCGTACTCGTCGCGGACCGGGGCGATGCTCATCGAGGAGCCCGCCCAGTCGGTGCGCATACCGCCGGGCTCGAGCACGGTCACCTTGATCCCCAGCGGGGCCACCTCCTGGGTGAGGACACCGGAATAGCCGGTGACCGCCCACTTGGCCGATTGATAGGCCGCCAGACCCGGGCGGGCCATCCGTCCACCGACGGAGGAGATCTGGATGATGTGACCGGCGCGCTGGGCGCGCATGACGGGCAGCGCCGCCTGGGTGAGGCGCACGACGCCGAAGAAATTGGTGTCGATCTGGGTGCGGAAGTCCTCGAAGTCGACATCCTCGACGGCGGCCATGTTCGCGTAACCGGCATTGTTGACCAGCACGTCCAGCCGGCCGAATCTCTCGACTGCGGTGGCCACGGCAGCGCGCACCTGTTCGTCGTCGGTGACGTCGAGTTCCACGACGGCGAGACGCTCGGACTGCCGGCCGGCCAGGTCGGTCAGTGCCGATGCCGAACGGACGCCGGCGACCACGCGGTGTCCGGCCTCCAGGGCGGCTTCGGTGATGGCGCGTCCGAGGCCTCGCGAGGCGCCGGAGACGAGAAAGACGTGAGACATGGGATTCCTTCTTTCGTTGGGAGGGTGGTCAGGCGACGCTGCGGATCGCTCCGCCGTCGACGCGCAGCACGGCGCCGCTGATGTAGTCGGCGTGAGTGCCGGCCAGGAACGCCACTGCGGCGGCAATCTCTTCGGGGCGACCGAGGCGGCCGATATCGTTGGGGAACCACTTGGTGGCCGCCGCTTTCTCGATGTCCTCCCACGCCGTGCCCCAGCCGTGCGCGGTGGCCGCACGCCGGGTCATCTCCTCGACCGCATCGGTGAGGATCACCCCGGGAGAAACGACGTTGGCGGTGACCCCCGTGCCCGACAGCTCTCGGGCGAGGGACACGCTGAGGTTGTGCCGCGCGGCCAATGTCGCGCTGTAATGCGGTTGTTCGGCGACCGGCTGCGTCGCGAGCCCGCCACCGATCTGGATGACCCGACCCCAGCCGCGCCGGCGCATGGCCGGGACGAGGTGTTCGATCATCCGTACGACGGAGATGACATTGGTCTGATAGATCGCCGCCCACTGGTCGGCGGTCAGCGCCGACCACGGCTGCGCGTCGTAGCTGCCTGCGTTGTTGACCAGAATGTCCACCTCACCGGCGGCCTTGGCCACCGATGATGCGCCCGTCTCGGTCGCGAGGTCACCGATGACCGCGACCGCATCACCCCCGGCGGCGCGGATCCCGGCGGCGACGGCGTCGGTGCGCCAGGCATCGCGGCCATGGACGACGACCGAGACGCCCTCCTGCGCCAGCACCTGCGCGATCGACCGGCCGAGCCCGGCACTGGAACCGGTGATCAAGGCGCGCTTGCCCTGCAACCCGAGGTCCATATCCCACTCCTCATCTACACCTGTATACCCGATATGTATACGAACGTAGACTTGGCGTAGATGATTCCCGCCCCGCCGCGAAAATCCGGTTACTCCGTCGACGTCCCGATGATCGCGTCGAAGACCGATTCGAGAATGCCTGCAATGGCCTCGGGGTCGCCCTCACGCAGTGCGGGGGTGCCGATGACCGAACGCATCAGCAGCACGCCGCTGATCACCGACAGCACGAGTTCGGTGCGCAACTCCCGATCGGGGAGGTCGATCTGGCGCGCCAAGCGTTGTCCGACATGGCGTTCGATCGCCTCGCGCACAATGCGCACGGCCACCGGATTGGACACCGAGAGCAGCATGATGAGGAAGGATTGCGGCGGGTTGCCCGACGCGCCGGTGCGAGAGACCAACGTGGCGGCAGTGTCACCGGCAAGCGTGTCCGAGTCCTCGACGACGAAGACCGGCGGAGCGAAGGCGGTCTCGACAGCCTCGGCGAACAGTTTCTCCTTGGAGCCGAAATACCGGTTCACCAGCATGGCGGTGACACCCGCGTCCGTCGCGATCTGACGGACGCCCACACCGTCATAACCTGCATCGGCGAAGTGCCCGATGGCCGATTGCAGGATCGCCGCACGAGTGGCAGCCGCGTTACGCGGACGAGACGGGGACGAAGGCATACATAAGTCTACGCCCGTAGAGCACATACCGACGCTACTGGAGCGGGGAACTCGCGATCGGATCCAGCCGGACCGTCTGGGTCGAGATGATCAGTGAAACATCGAACAGCGCGTGGTCTTCGACGAAATCCACACTGGTGCGGTAACTCTCAGCAAGATGAAGTGGATCACTGTCGGGCGGATAACCGACGAGCGCGACCACGCGCCGGCCGTCCGAGCTCGCCTCCGTCCACACCCCGTGGACGGTGATGCCGTACCTGCGCAGGGTCTGGATATGGCGCGGCCAGAAACCCGACACGTAGCGCTGCAGCGCGTTCTCATCGGCCAGCGTGTAGGTGCGCAGTTCCATCATGGGCGCACCCGCAGATCCTTGTGCATCGCGACACCCAGCGGTCCGCGCCCCTGACCGACCATCCGGAATCCTTTGCGCTGGTAAAGGTTCTGTGCGGGATTGCGCACGTGCACATTGGTGCACATCTCATCGACGGTGCCGCGGAGACGGACGAAAAGTTCGTCGAGCAACACGCCACCGATACCGCTGCCGCGGCCCTGCGGGGCCACCGCGATACAGAGCTCCGGTAGCGAGACACCACCGGCATCCACCCGCAGCGGCGGATCATGGTGAAACGTCCACACCGCACCGAGTCTGATGTCGGCATCGTCGACCGCAACCACCGGCACTTCACCGTCGGCAGGCAGCAGGCTCGCCACCTCGTCGGAATCCGGATCCGGCAGCGGCCAATCCTCGATGACACAGGCGTGCCGGGTCATCTCGACGATGAACGCCGCATCACCGGACGTGGCAGACCGCAAGCGCACATTCGCGTTTGGGGACATCATCCGATTGTGGCAGCCGCCCCGCGGGATGTCGCCACCATTTCCGCGG
The DNA here is from genome assembly GCF_056400845.1 of Mycobacterium sp. P4_H6. Taxonomy (NCBI): domain Bacteria; kingdom Bacillati; phylum Actinomycetota; class Actinomycetes; order Mycobacteriales; family Mycobacteriaceae; genus Mycobacterium; species Mycobacterium sp. P4_H6. The sequence goes on from NZ_JBFUKN010000009.1 coordinate 67,355, forward strand.
ACCCGAGCGTTTTGGCGGCTAGCACTACCCGATGAGGTCACGCCAGCGTCATTGTCCGCATCACCGCGACCCGGCCATGCTGGGCGGTGTGAGGCTACGCATCAACGACAGGAGCAGAACATGAGGAACGCCGTCCGCGAAGACCTGGTGCTCTCGCACGCAGCGATCACCGCTGACGTGGAAGCGCCATTCGATCGTGTCGATATCGCCCAATGGCTGAAAACCCTGCCCACGCATGAATATCAGCGCTGCGCACCCGGTGATCACAAGGCGGCCGGGTACACGGTCGACGACGACGGCACCCCGATGTCGATCAACGTAGAGATGATCGGCACCGGCCTGGTCATCCAGCAGTACCGATTCGAGGTCGCCGGAGCCCACTACTGCAAGATGGTGTCGCTGTCGGACATCCTCACCCCCGCCGGGTGGACGACGACACAGGTCATCTGGGAGCTTCGCATGGAGCAACTGGACGGCGACCGGTGCCGCTACACCAACACCGTGACCTCGCACCCCACCGAGGCATTCCTGAAATTCATCGCCGAGAACGGCCAGACCTTCAGCGAGGCAGCCGATGCCCGACAGGAAGCGTCCGGACGGCATTGCCGGGTCGAGACACCGCTGTACGCACAGAGCATCGCCCGCTGGGCGGCCGCACGATGAGCGGCGCGATCCTTTTCGATCACCCCGGCGAGCCGAACGTGTTGCAGTGGCAAGAGGTCGAGGCGTTGACACCCCGACCGCACGAGGTGGTGATCCGCGTCGCGGCGGCAGGGGTCAACAACGCCGACCTGCTGCAGCGGCGCGGGCACTATCCAGTTCCGTCCTGGGCACCGCGCCCGCTGGGGCTGGAGTGCGCCGGCACCATCACCGCGGTCGGAGCAGATGTCACGGCCTGGTCGACCGGCGATGAGGTCTGTGCGCTGCTCGACGGGGGCGGATATGCCGATGAGGTCGCCGTGCCTGCCGCGCAGGTGATGCCGATCCCGCACGGCCTCACCATGATCGAAGCGGCCGCGATACCGGAGGTCGCCGCCACGGTCTACTCCAACCTCGCCATGATCGCCGGCCTCTGCAAGGGGCAGAACGTGCTGATTCACGGCGCAGGCGGCGGTATCGGCACCTTCGCGATCCAGTGGGCAGCCGCGATCGGCGCCCACGTCATCACCACCGCGGGCAGCGACGCCAAGGTGCAGGCCGGACTTCGCCTGGGGGCCCACGCAGCGATCAACTACCGCGACCAGGACTTCGTCGCCGCCACCTTGGAAGCCACCGGCGGACGCGGCGTCGACAGCATCCTGGACGTGGTCGGTGCGGACTACCTTTCCCGCAACCTCGAATGCCTGGCACCCGATGGCCATCTGGTCATCATCGGCGGCGCCACCGGCCCCACACACCTGGATATCGGCTACCTGATGTCCAAACGCGCCAGCGTGTCCGCGACCATGCTGCGGGCGCGTCCGCTGCATCAGAAGGCCGACATCATCGCCGGCGTGACCCGCGACGTGCTTCCCCTGTTCGCATCCGGTGCCGTTCGCGTCGTGGTCGACACCGTCGTGCCCCTGCCCGAAGCCGCACGCGCGCACGAACTCCTGGAGTCCAAGCGCACCGTCGGCAAGGTCATCTTGGATAATCGGCCGCACTGACCTGGATCAGAAGAGCTCGGGCGTCACCGGCAGCACGTCGTCGAGGAACGCAGTCACCATCGGCACCAGCACATCGGCCTGCCCGGACAGTCCGATGTGGGACGTGGCGGGCAGGACCACCAGGCGCGCCTGCGGAACGCCCTGCAAGACACCGGTCTTCGCCGCATCGTGGTCGGCTCCCCCGCGCAGCCTGAACATTGCCAGCGCGTGGTCGAGGGTCACCGAGTCCGCGTCGCCGACGATGACCATCGTCTTCGCGGAGATCGCGTGCATCTGCTCCTCGCTGATCTGCTGATCGTCGATGTTGAGTGCTTTCATCTTTTCCAGGTAGGCGTCGAAGGCCCCCGGGGCGGGCGTGTGTGCGGTGAACGCGGCCGCCACGGGTGTGCCCGCGAAGTCGGCGGCGGTCATGGCCGAGATGGTTTCGGCCACCGACGGATGCCAGCCGTCGCGATGAAACGTCGCCGACATCGCCACCAGCTTGCTCACCAGGGACGGGTGCCGGATGGCGAGCTGCAGCGCCGCACCGCCGCCCTGGGAGTAGCCCATCACGTCCGCACACGGCACCCCGAGGGCACGCAACAACTCGGCGGCGTCGTCCCCGAATTGCTCATAGGACATGGCTCGAGCGGTGTCCGGGGTGCGGCCATGCCCCTGCTGGTCGAACGTGATGACGGCGCGGTCACGCGCGAAGCCGTCCACCCAGGCCGGCATCGAATCGGCCGCCATGAAGGCCCCCGGGATGAGCAGCAGCGGAGTGCCCGGTGCCGCGAGGTCGCCGTGTATCTCGAAATACAGATCCAGGCCGTTGATCGGTAGATGACCGCTGCGTGAAGGCTTCTTTCCCATAGCGGATGGACCATCTGGGCGGCGGGAACTCATCGTGGCCCCGAAGCCCCTGCTTAATCAGCACGCAAAGCGGGTAACACATCGGGGTCGTTCCCGCACGGCAGTGTTCGCACTGCAGCCGAACTAGCAGAATCGAGTCTCAACATGACCGTCGTTCAGATCGTCCGTCGTTTACCTCTCGCGGCCGCCGTGGCCGGCGCCGTGCTCGCCGGCGGGCTGACCGCCTGCAGTTCCGACAGTGGAACCTCGACCGAGACGTCGACAACGTCAACAACGGAGTCCACGGTGACGACCACGCCGTCCACGGGTGCCGCCACCACCACGCTCGCGCCGTCGTCTCCGGCACCCGCGCCGGGTGCTGACGCCGGGCCGGGTGGCGCGACGGCAAGTGTTCCCGGCGCCAGTGCCGGGGCGGGCCCGGGCGGAGCCACCGCGGGCGTTCCGGGAGCAGGCGCAGGCGCGGGACCCGGTGGGGCGACCGCCGGTGTGCCGGGAGCAGGCGCAGGCGCAGGACCCGGTGGGGCGACCGCCGGCGTTCCGGGAGCAGGCGCGGGAGCCGGTCCCGACGGTGCCGGCGCGTGTGTCGGGTCGGTCTGCGTCGGAACGCCGTAGTAGACGCACCAACAGGGGCGGGATCTTCGGATCCCGCCCCTGTCAGTGTGTGCGGCAGATCAGTCCAGATCGAAGCGGTCGTTGTGCATGACCTTGACCCACGCTGCGACGAAGTCCTCGACGAACTTGCCCTTGTTGTCGTCCTGCGCGTAGACCTCGGCCAGCGCGCGAAGCACCGAATTCGAGCCGAAAACCAGATCGTTGGCGGTGGCCGTCCACTTCACCTCACCGGTTCCGCGGTCGTAGCCGGTGTAGACGTTCTCGGCTGACTCCGATCCCTTCCAATCCGTGCCCATATCAAGCAGATTGACGAAGAAATCGTTGGTCAGCGCGCCGGGCCGGTCGGTGAACACCCCGTGCTTGGTGCCGCCGTGATTGGCGCCGATCGCACGTAGCCCGCCCACCAGCACCGTCATCTCCGGTGCCGTGAGATCGAGGAAGTACGCCTTGTCGACCAGAAGCTGTTCCAGCGCGGTCTTCTCGCCGGGCCGCACGTAGTTGCGGAATCCGTCGGCCTGAGTCTCGAGCACTGCGAAAGACTCCACGTCGGTGTTCTCCTGGGTGGCGTCGGTGCGCCCCGGCACGAAGTGCACCGTGACGTCATAACCCCCGTCCTTGGCCGCTTTCTCGATCGCGGCGGAACCTGCCAGCACGATCAGATCGGCCAATGAGACCTTCTTGCCGCCGCCGGCAGCGTTGAAGTCCTGCTGGATCTTCTCCAGGACGGGCAGCACCTTGTCCAGTTCCGAGGGCTCGTTGGCTTCCCAGTTGCGCTGCGGTTCCAGACGGATCCGTGCACCGTTGGCGCCACCGCGCTTGTCGGTGCCGCGGAAGCTGGACGCCGACGCCCACGCGGTCTTCACCAATTGCGGCACCGACAGCCCGGATTCGAGGACCTTGCCCTTCAGCGCCGTGATATCGGCCTCGTCGACGAGCGGGTGGTCCACCGCGGGCACGGGATCCTGCCAGAGTTGCGGCTCGGCGACCCACGGGCCCAGGTAGCGGCTCACCGGTCCCATGTCGCGGTGCAGCAGCTTGTACCAGGCCTTGGCGAACGCCGCGTTCATCTCCTCGGGGTGGTCCAGCCAGCGCCGGGTGATCTGCCCGTAGATCGGATCGACCCGCATCGACACGTCGGTGACCAGCATGGTGGGTTTGCGTGGCGGGCCGCCGAACGGATCCGGGATGGTGGCTGCAGCATCCTTGGCCTCGAACTGCCAGGCCCCGCCCGGGCTCTTGGTCAGTTCCCATTCGTTGCCGTAGAGGATCTCCAGATAACCGTTGCTCCACTGCGTCGGCGTACCGGTCCACACCACCTCCAGGCCACTGGTGATGGTGTCGCCGGCATTGCCGGTGCCGAACGGGCATTTCCAGCCCAGGCCCTGCTGTTCGATCGGCGCACCTTCGGGCTCGGGGCCCACATCGTCGGCGCTGGCGCCGTGCGTCTTACCGAGCGTGTGACCGCCGACGATGAGCGCGGCGGTCTCCTCGTCGTTCATCGCCATCCGGCCGAATGTCTCGCGGATGTCGTGCGCGGCGGCCAGCGGGTCCGGTTTACCCTCGGGCCCTTCGGGATTGACGTAGATCAGCCCCATCGTGGTGGCGCCGAACGGCTCGGCCAGGGTGCGGTCACTGTCGTTGGTGCCGTCATAGCGCTTGTCGGTGCCCAGCCAGGTGTCCTCCTGGCCGAAGAGAATCTCCTCGGGCTCCCAGATGTCTTCCCGGCCGAACGCGAATCCGAATGTCTCGAAGCCCGCGGACTCCAGAGCGACATTTCCTGCGTAGACGATCAGGTCTGCCCAGGACAGCTTGTTGCCGTACTTGCGCTTGATCGGCCACAGCAACCGTCGTGCCTTGTCGAGGTTGGCGTTGTCCGGCCAGCTGTTGAGCGGTGCGAATCGCTGAGAACCCTGCCCGCCACCACCGCGGCCGTCGTAGATCCGGTAAGTGCCGGCGGCGTGCCAACTCATCCGGATGAACAGGCCGGCGTAGCTGCCGTAATCCGCGGGCCACCAGTCCTGCGACGAATTCATCAGCGCCAGCATGTCGGCCTTCAGGGCCTCGACGTCGAGCTTCTTGAATTCCTCGCTGTACTTGAACCCCTCGCCGAACGGGTTGCCCTTCGAGGACTGCCGGTGCAGCACCGACACGTCGACCTGCTCGGGCCACCAATCTTTGTTGGTCAGCGGCGCATGCGCCTTGGGCGTGGGCGAATCGATGGCCGGATTCTCGGATTCACTGTGGCTGTGGGTCTTGGTGTCGGAATGCGGGGGCCGGGCATCGGAAGTGTCGGTCATCTTCTCACCTTTCATCGGTTTCGTGCGGGCTGCACAACGGTTCGATCAGGAAGTCGGTTCAGTCAGGTGGTGCGGGCTTTCACACAGTCGGGGCACAGCCCCCAGTAGATGACCTCGGCCTCGTCGATATCGAAACCGAGGTCATCGGATGCGGTCAGGCACGGGGCCTCGCCGACGGCACAATCGACGTCGGCGATGACGCCGCAGGACCGGCACACCACGTGGTGGTGGTTGTCGCCGACGCGGGATTCATAGCGAGCGGTGGCCCCCGCAGGCTGGATGCGGCGAGCCAAGCCGACCGCGGTCAGCGCGTTGAGGACGTCGTACACGGTCTGGCGGGAGATATCGGGCAGTTGGCGGCGGGCGGCGACGAAAATCGTTTCGGTATCGGCGTGTGGGTTCATCTCGACGGCGTCCATGACCACCAGCCGCGGCCGGGTGACGCGGAGCCCAGCCGCCCGCAGCATGGTTGTGCTCCCTCGGACATCAGCCATCTTTTCGAGTGTGGCGCGTTTCTTGGAGGCAATCAAGAATTTTCTCGAATTTGTTGTCTGACAGCATGTTTGATTGGCAGTGAATTATCCCGAATGCGCGTTCATTGGCGCCGGTGCGCCCAGCGACCCGCGATCCGGCCGGTATAGCGTGTCCGGGATGGGGTCATGGCGGGGCGGGCGGCTCAGTGATCAGCAGGCCGTCCTGCTGGAGCAGTGGTTACCCGACGCGCGTGTCCGCCGCGACATGAGCTGGAACCTGGTGGACACCGTTGTTCTCGACGCCGACACCGGGCGCGGGCGCGTCGTCGTCAAGGCGGCCGGCCCGCTGGATCACCACCTCGGCCGCGAGATCACCGCCTTCGAGGGTTACACCGAATGCCTGGCACTCAGCGGGCACGCCGCCCGTCTGCTGTTCCACGACCGGGCGGCGAAGGTTCTCGTGCTCACCTACCTGGACGRCAACCTGGTGGAGGGATCAGAGGCCGAACTCGAGATCGACATCCACCTGAGGGCCGGACAGTTGGCGCGTACCTTTCACGGCCAGGGCGAACGGGTGGACCCGGACTGGGACATCGCGGCGGTGGCAAAATCGCTCGTCTGGCTGGACAAGCCGCATCGCATCGACGCGCGGACCTGTGCCGATCTGCGCGCCGTGCTGGCGGCACATCGGCCGGGGCCCGCCGTGGTGGTGCCCACCCACGGAGACTGGCAGCCGAGGAACTGGCTCATCGATGCGGGCACCGTCAAGGTCATCGACTTCGGGCGTTTTGCCTGGCGTCCCGCGAGCAGCGACTTCTGCCGACTGGCGGCCCAACAATGGCGTCGAAACCCGCACCTCGAGCAGGCTTTCTTCGACGGGTACGGCGGGGATCCCCGATCACCCGACCAATGGCGACTGTTCGCCGTGCATGAGGCCATCGGCACCGCGGTCTGGGCGTTCCAGGTCGGTGACGCGCCGTTCGAGCAGCAGGGGCACCGGATGATCCAAGAGGCGCTGGGGTTGTTCTGAAAAATGTTCGCGGAGTTTGGACTTCGGTCAACGCAACGAGCTGAGGTTCTCCACGGAATTCCGCACGTCGGAGGTGATCATCTTGGCGACGAGCGCCCCGACCGGACCGCTGAGCAGTCCGCCCGAGAGTTCCGCCAACAAATGGAAGGTCGACCCCGGCCGGTCGTCGGCCACCGTCATCGTCAGCGCGATGCGCACGCCACCGCGGCCTCTTCCCTGCAACTGGATCTGGCGCGGTTCGTCGTATTCGGTGACTTGCCAATGGATGGTGTTCCGAAAGCCCTTGACCTTGATCAATGACGACACCTGGGTGCCTTCTTCGATCACCGCGGGTGGCGGGCTACGCCAGCCGGCGAAGATGGTCAGCCACTCTTCGAACCGCTGCAGGTCGGAGGCCAACTTCCAGGCCTGGTCCGGCGTCAGGTCCGACGACACCGATACATCGACTTTCGCCATACTCCTCAGCGCTTTCTGTCGTCCGGGCATTCGCTGTCGGGCTCCGTATTACCCACATCTGCTCGACGGACCACATCGATCGGAGAAAGCCCCGATGAGATCGGTCACAGATCAGTGCCGCGCCGCCGCAAGTCCGTCGAGCAACAGGTTCGCGGTGTAGGTCAGCGCCGCCCTCGGGTCCGCGGACGCGTCCGCGGCCACGGAGGCAGCCGTTCCGACCCGCGCAGCCAACGGGAATTCCCGCCCGCGCATGGCGGCGGCCAACGCCGGCCCTACCTGCTGCCACCATTGGTTGTCGTCGCGGTCAGTGGCCGCGCGGGCCCGCACGAGTCCGACCTGACTGCGCGCCATGGCAGTTGCGAGCCCGAGCAGGCCGGTCAGCGCATGGTCCATCTGCACATCGGTGAGCCCGATACCGTCGAACACCGCCAGTTCAGCCTCATACTTTGCGGTCATCCCCGGTCCGGGGACCGGTCGGTCCGCGGGGATCTCCAGCGTCCAGGGCTGGGCGACCGCTTCCTCGAAGTTCCGTTCGGCCACGAAAAGCGCGGCGGCGCGCCAGTCCGGGCGGGCCGCAGGCAGATCGTGCGGGTCATAGACGTCGGCGGCGAACGCGTCGAGCATCAACTCCAGCAATTCGGCCTTGCCGGGAACGTGGGAGTACAGACTCATCGGGGCCCCTCCGAGTTCCGCGGCGACCCTGCGCATGGTGATCGCGTCGACACCGTCACGCCGGGCCACCTCGGTGCCGGCGCGCACGATTGCCCCGAGGGACAGGCCCGAGCGTCCAGCTGGGCGATCCTGGGACCACAACAACTGCAAGAGCCGGACCGGGTCGCTCACGTGCGCCTTCGCCTGCGGCATCGATGCCCCTTTCGTACGCTGTACCGTACAGTGTACGGGGTATGTTGCCTATGACCCCAACCATCCAGCTGGAGGGACAATGCCCCTGACTGACCAGATCGACGCGCTGCTCGATGCCGGTATCGCCGAGGCCGCCGCGATCACCGCGGACGAGCTACGCGAGTATGCGGCCGCGCTGCCCGATGAACCGGGTGCCGTCATCGCCGTGCACCCGCGCCTTGCACCGGCGCGCGCACTCGCACCGCTCCTACGCCATCAGGACAAGCCGGGCTTCGTGGTGACCGACCTGACCGATCTCGCGGACTTCGAACCGATCACCGGTGTCGAGATACCGGACGCTCCGCTGTACCTGGTCCACGACATCGACCGGGGTGATGACATGCGCAACTGGAGCCCCGATGAGTCGCTACCGGCACTTGCCGAACGCCGACGCACCCCGCTGACCATCGGCGAAGGGATCAGCTGGCTGCTGCAGGAGCCCAAACACCTTGAGGCGAATCACTGTTTCATGACGATCGCGTCGCGCAAGCGTGGCCGGCGCGGACTCGATGCCAGGACACCGGCGATCTGGATCAGCGGCGGAACGGGGCGCGACGGGGTCGCGAATCGCGGCGCCCCCAAGGTGGGCTGGTGCTGGGCGGGCAATCGGCACACCTGGCTGGGAATGGCGTCGGCGTCGCGGCGCAGCCCCCTCTGAGTCGGCTTCAACCCCGCGCATGCACCGACTCGACCGTGTACAGATGCGGATCGAAACTGGTCGCGATGGCCGCGCATCGGTCCATGTGCACCCGCGCTGCCGGGTCGGCGAGCATGGCCTGAAAGTGCTCGGCACTTTCCCACTGCGCGTAGTTGACGACGCGCGTTCCATCGGCGCTGACGTGCAGGTTCGCCGATATGAACCCGGGCACGCACCGCATCGTCTGCTCGGTGACAGTTCGCAGGAGATCTGTGAGTTCGCCGGCCCGGTCGGGGTCCACCACGAAGACGTTGATCAGCGTGGCGTACGGCGGATGCTGCTCGATGGTGGTCATCGGTCACTCCTTCTTTGACAGGAACCTTACATTCAAAATGGTACGCTCATGTAAGGTTCCTGTCATGAAGGAGCCACGGGTCGAGCGCGGCGTGGGCTACCTCGTCAAACGAGTCCAGCAGAGCCTGCGCCGCCGCTGTGACAGCGCGTTACGTCCGACGGGACTCACCATGTCGCAGTACGCCGTACTGCGCGCTCTGCATGATCACCCAGAGGCGACAGCGTCCGACGTGGCCAGGTTGTGCTTCGTCACCCGCCAATCCCTGCGCGATGTGCTGGGAGGTCTGCGATCGGCCGATCTGGTCGAAGATGGCGACGCGCCACCGCAGGGCCGCAAACGCTTCCTGAAGCTGACGCAGCAGGGCGTCGCCAGTCTCCGGGCGGGCCACGAGGCGGTGATCGGCGTCGAAACCGCAATGCTGGAGGGCATTCCCGTCAAGCACCGCGCCGAACTCGCCGCGTTACTCGCTCGCTGCGCCGAGAATCTCGATGCCCTCCCGGACGCCCAGCCCGACCTTCGCTAGCCCGCTTCACCTCGTGCCACGTCTCCCCGGCGCACCCGCACCTGAAAGCTCTTCTCCCCCCAGCCGTCGGACACCTCGAAGTGCACCCGCTTCGGGCCTCCGAACAACGTTGTCGTCGTCACCGTCCCGGTCGCTCCGGCCGGCACAACCGGAACGTCGATCCCCTCGATCCGACGACGAGCCCTGACAACGTCGCCCTTGCGGTACCCCATATCCATCCCCCTGTTGATGTGCCCGGCCCCCGCCGGACAGTCCCCTGTGCTCCATGTTGGCGACTATGTGGCGCGCGTGCAATAGAATTTGTCACCGCTCAGGTGAACACGTGACGAAAACAGCCGTCGCACAACGACTCAGCACGCGCCCAGTGACGGGCACCGCCGCCGCGCCGGCGGCGACCGTTTCTCCAGGCAGGCCTTCCGACGAGGCTGCGGTGCTGCGGCGGTAGCGTGGCGAACGTGAATTGTTCTCGCGTCCCCTCCTCCATCGCGCTGCTCGCAGGCGCTGCGGCAATCGCCATGACGGTCTCCGCATGCGGCTCCGACACCCAAAGTGCGGCCTCGACCAGCTCGTCCGCCACCAACGATGTGTTCGACATCCCGGCCACCGCAGGTGAGACCGCGCCGGTCGCGAGCCCCTGCCCGTCGGCTGCGCCGGCAACTCCCGGCACACCGGAGTGGACCCTCTCCGGCGCCACCGGCAGCGTCGCGGTCACCGGTTCCACCGACACCGCCTCGCCGGTGGTGGACGTGCAGGGACCGTTCAGCGTCACCGAGACGCAGGTCCAGACCCTGAAGGCCGGCGACGGCCCGGTCGTCCCGGACACCGCAACGGTGTCGGTCTGCTACATGGGTGTCAACGGACGCGACGGGTCGGTGTTCGACAGCAGCTACCAGACGGGTTCGCCCGTCGACTTCCCGCTCGACGGCGTCATCCCGGGATTCCAGAAGGCCATCGCCGGCCAGAAGGTCGGCTCGACCGTCGCGGTCGCGATGACCTCTGCGGACGGTTACGCCGAGGGCCAACCCGCCGCGGGCATCCAGAAGGGTGACACCCTCATCTTCGCGATCAAGATCTTGGAAGCCTCGAACTAAAGCGTCCCGCCGCGTCCACGTTCTTCTCGATATTTCGGGAGGACGTGGACGCTTGGCGTTGACGGCACGGCCGGTTCAGTCCTCGGCCGGCATTCACGGGTCTGCCGACGGATAAATCAGTTGCCGGGACGTCGCCCCACGGCGTTGAGTGAGACCGCATGAAGGGGGACAGAGCGCGGACGACTGGTGTCGTCACGCGCGGCCGACAGGAGGATGCGCAGCACGGCGTCTGCTGGGACGCTCTGCGCGCCAACGCCATCGGATCACTGTGGGGCCGGTCGGCAGCAGAGCCGCGGATCGCGCCCGGCGATCTGTGGGCACTTCGCGCCGACCGTCTGCGGTGATATCGGCGCCACTGTGGCGGCGGGTTGCGCCCATCTGACCGATCGGTCTATATTCTGACCATGCGGTCTACTGGATCGACCTTCACCGAGCGGGCGCGCCGGGAGCAGATCGTGGCCGGTGCGATCGAGACGATTGCGACCAAGGGATACACCCAGGCCTCGCTGGCCAAGATCGCCGAACATGTCGGTATCGCGAAGAGCGTTGTGCTGTACCACTTCACATCGAAGACCGACATCATCGAGGCGGTGGTTGCAGCGGTATTCGGGCAGGCAGCCGCAATCATCGCGCCCGCCGTTGCCGCCGAAAGCACCGCCCGAGACAAGCTGGCCGCCTACATCCGCGCCAACGTACAGTTCATCCAGGACAGTCGGTTGGCCGCCGTGGCAATGCTGGAGATCGTCACCAGTTTCCGCACCGAGGACGGTCTGAGGCTCGACCAGGCCGCTGCCCGGTCCGGTCCGCCGTCCGGCGAACTCACGATGCTCGACCCACTCGCGCTCATCACTGAGGGGATCAACAGCGGCGAGTTTCGCACGATGTCAGCAGTTTTCACCAAGAATACGCTGCGCGCAGCATTGGACGGCGCCGTCTGGGAAGTCGCCCGCGATCCCGCCTACGACGTGATCGGATACGGCGAGCAACTCGTCACCATGTTCGATCTGGCAACCCGGGCACAGTCATGACCCGCGTCGTCATCCAGGCGTTCGGGACCCGTGGTGACGTCGCACCATTCACCGGTCTGGGACAAGCACTTCAGCAGAGACTCGGCGTCGATGTAGCGCTCGCTGCTCAACGCCCATACCGCGACATGATCACCGCGGCCGGTCTGGAATTTCGACTCCTGCCGCGGGACACCGAGCGCGCCACCCGTGAATCCGAATACGGCCAGGCCATGGTCGACGGCGCTCGCATGACACCGTCCAAGGCGACGCTGCAATCGCTACGTGAGGATCTCGCCGGTGTCGGCGAGGCCATGGCAGAGGCCGGGCGTGATGCGGAACTCGTGCTCTTCGGTGGGCCGGTGGGATCGCTGCTCGGCTATCACGTCGCCGAAGCGCTGGAGATCCCCAGCATGGGCGCCCTGCTTCAACCCGCCAGTCCCACAACCGTCTTCGCACCCCCGCCGCTGACGACACGATCCTTCGGCCGCCTCGGAAACAAGCTGGTGTGGGCAACCTCGACCGTCGGCGAGAAGGTCTACACCCCGCTGATCAACAACCTTCGCGCCGAATTGGGACTGCCGGCGCGCTCCCGCCGCGGCTATCAGGCAGAACGAAGCGCCCGGTGGCCCATGCTGTACGGGTTCAGCCCGCACGTCGTGCCCAGACCGCCGGACTGGCGCCGCGGACTCGATATCACCGGATATTGGTGGCCCGCAGTCGACCCCTCGTGGCAGCCTTCGGCGCACCTGGCAGAGTTTCTCGCCGACGGCCGACCCCCGGTGTTCATCGGATTCGGCAGCACCGCCACGGCACGCGGTGACGAACTGTCCGAGACGATCACCCGCGCGCTGAAGGCGGCCCGAGTTCGGGGCGTGATCCAGTCGGGGTGGGCAGGCCTGCACGGCACCGGCGATGACGTCCTCACCGTCGATGACGTGCCGCACTCCTGGCTGTTCCCCAGGATGGCCGCGATCGTCCACCACGGTGGAGCCGGCACCAGCGCTGCCGCGCTGCGCGCGGGCAGGCCCTCGATTCCGGTCGCGGGGATCATGGATCAGCCGTTCTGGGCTCATCGTCTGCATGCACTGGGCGTGGCCACTGCACCGATGCGCCGCGTCGGGCTGAGCGCCGATCGACTCACCGCCGCCATCACCGCGGCGACCGCGCAGCCGATGTACACCCAACGCGCCCAGCACTATTCACAGTTGATTGCGGACGAGGATGGCGCAACGTGCGCCGTGGACATCATCGCCCGACGCCTGGAGAACCGCTCAACAACACCGGAGGTGTCCGATGGCCGCTGAAGAACTCATGGGTAACGCACTACTCGCCGGTGCCATCGTGCTGGCCGGTGGTGCGATCGGCGCCGGCGTCGGTGACGGCATGGCCGGCGCGCAGCTCATCGCAGGAGTCGCCCGCCAGCCCGAGGCGCTCTCGCGGCTCTACACACCGTTCTTCATCACTGTGAGCCTCGTCGAGGCAACCTTCTTCATCAACGTCGCCTTCATGGCGCTGTTCGTATTCGCCACGCCCGGCCTCTGACTACCGGGCGCGGCGGGCCAGCTTCGCCGGTTCGAGCACGAACACCGTCTTGCCCTGCTGACGAATCCAGCCGCGGTTCGCGAACTCCGAGAGCGCCTTGTTGATGGTCTCGCGGGACGAACCCACCAGCTGTGCGAGCTCGAGCTGGGTCAGCTCGTGATCCACCCGCAACACATCACCCTCCGGACGCCCGAATCGCTTGGCGAGGTCGAGCAGCTGCTTGGCCACCCGGCCGGGGACGTCGGTGAAGATCATGTCGCACAGATCGTCATTGGTGCGGCGCAGCCGACGCGCCAGCACGCGCAGCAATTGCTCGGAGATCTCCGGGCGCTCGGAAATCCAGCCGCTCAAGGCCTGCCTCGCCACCGCGGCCACGCGGACCTCGGTCAGGGTCGTCACCGTCGCCGTACGTGGCCCCGGGTCGAACAGCGCCAGCTCGCCGAACGTCTCCCCCGGGCCCATCACCGCGATCAGGCTCTCGCGTCCGTCCACCGAGCGCTTGCCGATCTTCACCTTGCCCTGCACGAGCACATACAGCCGGTCGCCGGGCTCGCCTTCGGTGAACACTGTGTGGTTGCGCCGGAACGTGATCCATTCCAGCTCGGCTTCGAGCGCCGCCATCGCGTCGGGGTCGACATCCTGGAATATGGCCGTGCGCGCCAGAACCGCGTTCAACGAGTTGCCTTTCCGGACAAGGGCTGAAGTAACAACTGCTTCGCGCCGCCGGAGACGGCTCGGCACGCACTACAAAGTACTTTACAGCTAAGCGACGATTCGTAACTCTCGAGCACGGTGTGTGCGTGCACCGACAACGTGAGTCTATTCATGTTCGACGTGGTCTGTGTCACGCGGTCACTACGATCGGCGGTGACGGGCACTTCGCCGCCGCCGAGCAGGTGCCCACCCATATCGAGGAGGGCACGACAACGATGCGAGTTCAGACCCGATCCGTCTCCGCACTGCTGGCAGCCGCCGCGCTGACCGCCGCAGGCATGCTGCTGGGCTGGTCACCGCCCGCCTCCGCCGAGCCCTGCTCCGACGTGGAGGTGGTCTTCGCCAGAGGAACCACCGAACGCCCGGGCGCAGGCAGTGTGGGCAACGCCTTCACCGACGCGCTGCGCAGTCAGGTCGGCGACAAGACCGTCGGGCTCTACCCGGTCAGTTATCCGGCGAACCACGATTGGCCCACCTCGGTCATCGGGGTCAACGATGCCGGTAACCGCATCCGCCAACTCGCAGCAGAGTGCCCCGACACGAAGGTGGTGCTCGGCGGATTCTCGCAGGGCGCCGCGGTCGCCCAGCTCGTCACCGCGGACGCCCCGGCGATACCGCCGAACTCGTTCGCCTTCGGCACCACGACCCCGCTGGACCCGGACGTCGCCGGCCACGTCGATGCGGTGGTCCTGTTCGGCAAACCGAACGACCGATTCCTTTTCCTGATCGGCCAGCCCTACGTGCCGGTCGGCTCGGCATTCGCCGCCAAGACCCTGGACCTGTGCGCCGTCAACGACCCGATCTGCTCGGGCGGCCTGGACCCGGTGGCACACAACCTCTACACCGCCAACGGCATGGTCACCGAGGCCGCCGGATACGCCGCTGCGCGCGTGTAGGACCACGCACCGGCCACGGGATATCAAGGGCTCACTCGGGCGCGACCGCTGCCAGGCTTGATCCCACAAGCCGAGCAGAGAGGCAGACGGTCGTGAACGTATACGAGGCAGTGCAGAGTCGGCGGGCGGTGCGCGGGTTCACCGAGGACCCGGTGCCCTTGGACGTGTTGGAGCGGGTGCTTTCCGCGGCCGCCTGGGCGCCGTCCGGGTCGAATCTGCAGCCCTGGCACATCTACGTTGTCACGGGTGCGCCGCTGGAACAGCTCAAGAAGGTCGCCGTCGAACGGGTCGCCGCGGGCGACCCCTGGGACGAACGTGAATTCGAGATGTACCCGCCGCAACTGGCCGCTCCCTACAGTGAGCGGCGATCCCGTTTCGGCAGGGAGCGCTACGCGGCGCTGGGCATCGCCCGCGAGGACTGGGAGGCCCGCCARCGCGCTGCCATCGGAAACTGGGAGTGCTTCGGGGCGCCGGCCGCCCTGTTCTGTTTCATCGACCGCGGCATGGGCCGACCCCAGTGGGCCGACCTCGGGATGTACCTGCAGACCGTGATGCTGCTGTTGCGCGCCGAGGGCCTGCACAGCTGTCCTCAGATGGCGTGGTCCCAGGTTCGCAAGTCCGTCGAGGAAGCTCTCACTCCCCCAGCCGAACTGATGCTCTTCTGCGGGATGTCGATCGGTTGGGAGGATCCGGATGTCGACTACATCCGCACCCTGCGCGCCCCGTTGGCCGAGACGGTGACCTTCGTCGGCGACGTCGACTGAGCCCGAGGTAGTGCTAGCAGGAACACCAGCAGTGGCGTCTGCGTCAATGTGCCGGTGCGGCGATCACGGAATGCTGATCACAACATTCAAGATCACCTCCCCCAGAAGGATCGAAATGGCCACCAAGATGTCGCACACCTCCCGCTCGCACCGCGTCGAATACGTCGCCGCCACCGTTCTCGTCCTGGCCGCGACCATGGGACCCCTGGCGACCGCGAAAGCGTTCGCCGATCCCGCGGCGCCGTGCGCGGATGTCGAAGTGGTCTTCGCCCGCGGCACGTTCGAGGCCCCGGGAGTGGGCGCGACCGGGCAGGCGTTCGTCGATGCCCTCACCAGCCGGCTGGGCACCGACAGCGTCGACGTCTACGGGGTGAACTATCCGGCATCCCTGGACTTCCAGGCCGCCACCGCGGGCATTGCCGACGCCAGCAACAGGATCGAGACCATCGCCGCCACCTGCCCGGACACCAAGATCGTCCTGGGCGGCTACTCACAGGGCGCGGCGGTCGCGGGGTACACCACCTTCGACACGGTCCCGGCCGGGCTTGCGCTGCCCGACGGTATCGGCCCGATGCCCGCCTCGGTGTCACCGCACGTGGCGGCCGTGGCGCTGTTCGGCACCCCTGACAACTGGTTCCTCAACCTCGTCGACCATGACGCACCGCCGGTCACGGTGGGCTCGCAGTACACGGCCAAGACCGTTCAGCTGTGCGCCCAGGGAGACCCGGTCTGCTTCCCGGGCGGGCTGGATCGCAGCGCGCACAGTTCCTACAAGTCCAATGGCATGGCAGAGCAGGCAGCGGACTTCGTGGCCAACGCCATCTCGGGCGCGCCGGCGCCGATCTCGGCCACCTGACCCCGCCGGGGGTCAGCTCAGACTGCGCACCTCGGCGACGTCGTACTCGGCCACCGCCGCCGACAGCATCGCCGCGCCTTGCTCGTCGGACGGGCCGCCACCCCGGAACTGCTCGACGGCGGCCTGAGAGTCCCAGCGCTCGAGGATGTTGATCCGGCCGGATTCCACCAGATCTGCGGATATGGCGAAGTCCAGGCAGCCGTCCGCCTGCCGCGCGGCCTGCACGACGCTCACACACCCGTCCAGATAGGTCTCCCGTTCGGCCGGGTCGACGATGATGTGTCCTGCCACGATCACCATGTCGCGTGCTCCTCTCGTGTGCACCGTATCCAGATACCGACTCGGGCCGGACGCCGAACTCATCGCTGCTGTTTCAGTGGCAAACATCACGGGTACAGATGATCAGGCCGCCCTGCCAGCAGGAGTGCGCGCCGCGTCCCGAAGGAGTTCGATGATGAGTCTTCGTCAATCCGTGCGGTTTCTCGGGGCCGGCGCCCTGATCGCCTCGGGCATGGTGGTCGCAACCACCGCCCCGGCCGCCTCCGCTGAACCCTGCCCCGATGTCGAGGTGGTCTTCGCCCGCGGTACCGCCGAGGCGCCCGGCGTGGGCGGTACCGGACAGGCCTTCATCGACGCGTTCCGCGCCCAGACCCCCGGCAAATCGGTGTCGGTGTATCCGGTGAACTATCCCGCAAGCGACAACTTCGGCGACCGGATTGCCTTCGGACAGAACGTGGTCGACGGAGTACGAGACGCCGGAGCACACATCGAGGCGACCGCGGCGGCCTGCCCGGACACCCGCGTGGTCCTCGGCGGCTTTTCCCAGGGCGCGGTGGTCGCCGGTTACGTCACTGCCGACGCCATCCCCGACGGTGTGCCAGCCGAATACCTTTCCTACATCCCGAATCCACTGCCGGACAAGGTTTCCGAGCATGTCGCAGCGGTGGTGCTGCTGGGCAACCCGTCCGATGCGTTCCTCAACCAGTTCGGCGCGCCGATGAGCACCATCGGCCCGCTGTACGCACCGAAGACCGTGGAACTGTGCGCACCCGGTGACACCATCTGCGACGGCACGCCCGGTGGCATGCCCTCGATCGCGCACGCCATGTACGCGATCAACGGAATGACCAACGAGGCGGCCGCCTACGCCGCAGGCAGGGTCTAGCCGCGATTCGCTCCCCCACGGATGTGACACTGTCCGAAGGACACCACCGCGGGGGGACGAATGAGTGGCAGCGACGCGATCGCATCCAACAGAGCCAACTGGGATCAGCGCGCCGAGGTGCACGCGCGCTCCCAAATGTATGACGTGGAAGGCTTTTTGGCCGATCCCAACCGGATCTCGGATGTCGTCGAACGCGATCTGGCGGTCTTGGCCGAACACCTGCCCGACAGCGGTGTGCGCGGTCGGTCCCTGCTGCACCTGCAGTGCCATATCGGCACCGACACCCTGTCCTGGGCACGACTGGGCGCCGTCGATGTCGCCGGGGTGGATCTGTCGCCGAACTCGCTGCGGCACGCGGCCCGTATCGCCGCGGCCGACGACCGGCGCATCGAATGGGTCGAGGGCGACGCACGATTCGCGTCCGACCTGATCGACCGGCTCTTCGACATCGTCGTCACCAGCGCAGGAACCATCGTGTGGTTACCCGAACTCGCCAACTGGGCGCAGTCGATCCACGACCTGCTGGTCCCCGGCGGGGTATTTCTGATTCGCGACGACCACCCGCTCCTGGCGGCAATGGAATTCGAGCCGTGGCAGATCGTCGACGACTATCTGGCCGGTGGTGGCGCCCGAACCTACGACGATGGCGGTACCTACACGGAGAATTCGTCCGGCCAGATCACCCACACCACCAATCATGAATGGCGCCACGACCTCGGCGAGGTCATCGGAGCGTTGCTCGGCGCGGGACTGCATATCGAGAAGTTCACCGAACTGCCGTACATGGATTGGCCCGCATTCCCGTCGCTGGTGTCGGGCCCTCAGGGATGGACCCTGCCGCCCGGCACTCCACGGATTCCACTGAACTTCGCCATCGTGGCCCGACGGCCCGCATCGTGACCGACGCGCCCGAGATCATCGGGCTCGGTGCGCGATGATGGAGGCATGGAGTCGACGCGGGTGGATCGCTGGTTGTGGGCGGTCCGGCTCACCAAGACCCGCCCCGACGCGGCGGCGGCCTGCAGGGGCGGGCATGTGCGGATCAACGACCGGGTCGCAAAACCGTCGGCCACGGTCTCCCCCGGTGACACGGTGAAAGCACTGGTGGGTGATCGGACTCGCATCGTCGAGGTGGTCCGGGTCATCCAGAAACGGGTCGGCGCCGCCGACGCGGTGACCTGCTACCTGGACCGCACGCCGGTCATCCCACCGACGACCGTGGTGCCGGTGGCCGTACGCGACCGCGGCGCCGGACGCCCGACCAAACGCGACCGCCGGGTCCTCGACAAATGGCGGGCCGGGCTCGGCTGACTCAGCGGATCGGGCCCTGCTGAATGATCGTCGGCGGCAGCGGTGCCGGAGGAGGCGGAGGAGGCACCGCTCCCGGCGGGAGTGGCGCGCCCGGTGCGGGTGCCGCGGCCGGCGCCGCTCCCGGGGCGCCGATCGGCAGCACGTCGGCCGGCGGGTTGGGATCCGAGAGCGAGACGAATCCGGGCGGCAGCGCCGGGCCACCGACCTGCGGTGTGCCCTGCAACGACGGCGTCGACGACGACGGATCGGTCAGCGACATGTAGCCCGGCGGCAGCTTGGGTGCGGGGCCGGCTCCCGGAGGGGCCCCGGTGGGCATCCCGGCCGTGCCGGCCTCGGAGAAAGCGGCCATCGGGTCATTCGACCTGGCCGCGTTCCAGAGATCCTTGATGTAACCCAGCCCGCCACCGGAGGACCCCTGCCCGTAGGCCGGGTTGGTCATCTGCGGCACCGGCGGGGCGCCGACCGGCGGCGGTGCCGGCGGCGCGGCCACCAACTCTTCGGGATTCACGGCCACCGGCTGACCCGGGATCGGCGCGGCGGGATCGCCCGGGGGAACCAACGGTGCCGGCTCGGCACCGGCCAACCCGGCGGTGAACAACGCGCAGCCGGTGAGCAGTGTCGTCGCCAGTGCAGCCTTGACGGTGGAGCGCGTCACGGCACGCTGTCGATCGGTCATGGGTCAAAAGGCTAGCGCCTTGTCGTCGCCGGCGTCACCGATAGACCAGGCCCGCCGCTCGGACGGCATCGGAGATGACGGGAAATCAAACCCCCGGTGAACGAATCCACCCCGCGTTCGGCGGGATTCGCGGGCCCCCGAAGATGGCCGCATGAATTCTGCGATCCCTGATCTGGTCATCGTCGGAGCGGGGATCATCGGCCTCGCGCACGCTGCCGAGGCGGTACACCGCGGACTCACCGTGGAGATCGTGGAACGCGACGCGCAGGCCGTCGGCGCCTCGGTGCGCAACTTCGGCCACGCCTGCATCACCGCGCAGGGCCCTTCCCTGCTGGAGACGGCCCAGGCATCCCGGCGCGGGTGGCTGCGCACCGCGGCTCGAAGCGGGTTCTGGGCGCCGGAGGCGGGCGCCATCGTGCTGGCGCGCAGTCCCGCCGAGGCCGCCCTGATCGAGGAGTTCCGCGATGACCGCGGCAGCGAGGCGGTGCACCTGCTGACCGCCGATGAGGTGCACGCCCGGTTGTCCGGGCCCGGACGGACCCCCGATCCCGCGATCCTCGGCGCCGCCTGGTTCCCGGCGGATCTACGGGTCGATCCGCGCACCACGGTCGCGGCCATCGCCGCGTGGCTCGCCGAGCAGCCCGGGGTGCGGTTCCACTGGCGCACCAATGCCGTGCGGTGCACCGATGCCGCGGTGCACACCAGCCGGGGCGTGGTGCGCGGACGGCACGTCCTGGTGTGCGTCGGCCACGACCTGGACCGGTTGTATCCGGTGATCGCCGAAGACAACGAGGTGGTGCGATGCCGCCTACAGATGGCACTGGTGCAGGCGCCGACCGGTCACCGGCTGGATTCGGCGGTGCTGACCGGCACGTCGATGCTGCGGTACGAGGGCATGGCGAAGTTGGCCGCCGCGGCGTCGGTGCGGGCCGAGCTGGAACGCGGCAATCCCGAACTCCTGGAACTGGGCGCGAACATGATGTTCACCAGCCGGCCCGACGGCACCCTGCTGGTCGGCGACTCGCACCACTACGGCGTCACGGCACCGCCCTTCCTCGACGAGGAGGTGTCTGCACACCTGCTCGCCGGTGTCAGCCGCATCCTCGGCGTCGACCGTCTGCAGGTGCTGGAGCGCTGGCAGGGCGTCTACGCCTCCAGCAGCCGTACCGATGTGCTGCGCGCGCGGCACGAGCCGACGGTCAGCTCGGTGACGGTGACCACCGGACTCGGGATGACGCTGGCCTTCGGGCTGGCCGCCCAGACACTCGACGCGCTGTAACGGTCAGCCCGCGGGGCTGCCATCGTCGGGTGCGCCCACATCCCGCGGTTGCCCGTCGCTGTCGAGATCCTCGTTCGCCGTCTCCGGCTCCAGGGCCACACTCTGTGCCCGCGGCACGGGCGCTCCGGTGACCGGCGGGGTGTCGGCCGGCTGCAGGCGCACCACCCGACCGACGGCGCGGCGCAGCCCGGGCGGCCCCTCGATCCGGACGAAATCGCCGACCCGGCCGGCCCGGTACCGCAGCGGGGAACCGAGCAGCTCACCCATCACCACACCGCTACCGATTGCGAGGGCGATGGCCACCGCAGACAGCAGCTGAGCGATTCCGTCCAGGAACCGTTCGTCGACGGCGAAGTAGAAGACGGACCGGAAGACGGCCAGACCCGGCAGCATCGGCGTGATGCCGGCGGTCGCGGTCACCAGGGCCGGCGCCTGGCGGCGAATGGAGGTCACGGTGGCCAACAGACCGACCCCGACGGAGGCGATACCGGTCGCCAGGACCACACCGATCTGGGCGTGACCGAGCCCGATCAGCACCGCCTGTGCGGCACCGGCCGCGACACCGGCGGTCACCACCGACCGCAGCGGCGCGTAGCTCGCCAGTGTCAGGCACACGCCGGCCAGGGCCGCGCCGAACACCGCGATACCGACCTCGAGCGGGCCGGTCGCGACGATGATGGATTGCGTCGCGTCGATGTGCAGCTCGATCTGGATACCGGCCAGCGTCGCGATCTGCAGGCCCGCCACGATGCCGACCACGATGCCCGCGGTCAGGAACAACGCATCGCCGAGCCGCCCGACGGCGGTGACCATGTAGCCGGTCAGTGCGTCCTGCACGGAGCCCACCAGCGTCATGCCGGACAGCAGCATCACGATGCCGGTGGCCACCAACGCCGTCGGGTTCTGGTCGGCGAAGCGATAAGCCGCCACCGCCACCAAGGTGGCGATGGCGGCGCCGGCGGCGTGCTGGAAGAAGAACGGGGTACCGACCCGGTTCAGGAGACGGCCCACCCGGTCGATGACCGCCGAGGTGACCGTGGCGAGCACACAGATCTGCCAGGTGCCACCGAGCAGCATGGCGATGCCGAGTGCGAAACCCGCCCAGCAGGCGGTCGCCATCCACCGTGGATAGGGATGCGGGCGCTCGCTGAGCACGTCCATGGCGTCATGCGCCTGGTCGACGGTGACGCCGCCGGAGGTGATGCGCCGGACCAGCTTGTCCAGTTCGGCCAGCCGGGTGTAGTCGGTGGCGCGGTGCCGCACCGACCGGACGATGGTCAGCGGCGGACTGTCGGCGGTCGGCAATGCCGACACGATGATGGTAGAGAAGGTGATGTCGACGACGCAGTCGCTGAGCTGGTAGGCCGCCGCGACGTCCTGCGCGGTCGCCACGATGTCGGCGGTACCCGATCCGGAGGACAACATCACCTCGGCGAGCCGGATGGTGAGGTCGAGCACCTTGCGGGTGTGCACATCACCGACGTGCGTGGCGCTGCGTCTGCGCTGTCCGGCCACCGGCGCGGGATCCCGGCGACCACGAAGTGCGCCCCGCAGACTGCGACGTGCACGGGCCGTGTCTTCGGATCGATCAAAAACCATCACCGGACACGATACTGATCGGTCAGGACGCCAGTGCCAGGCCCGCGTAGATCTCGTCGAGAATCGGTGCGAGCATGGCGTTGGCCGTGGTTCGCCCGTCCAGCGACACCGTCAGGTTGGTCCAGATCACCAGCGTCACATCGTTTTCCGGGTCGTGACCGATGAACGAGTTGAAGCCGGGCAACTCGCCGCCGTGGAAGTACATGGCTGCGCCGTCCCCGAAGCTCTGGTGCGTGATGCCGTACCCGTACTGCTTGCCGTCGGGCTGGCCGGGATCCTCGGCCTGGAGCCCGTCCAGCCAGCGTTCCTGGGTGCCCGCGGCGAGCACCTCACCGGTCACCAATGCCCTGATCCAGGTGAGCAGGTTGTCGGCGGTGGAGATGACGCCGCCGGCGGCGGTCGCATACGACGAGTTCTGGTTCGTGTAATCGATGGGTTGCAGCGTCCCGGCCCGGGCTTCGGCTTGCATCGACGCCGGATAGGGCTCGTCGAGCAGGGCGTACCGGGTGGGCCCGTACATGTAGCCGTGTGATCCGGGGGCCGGGATGACGGTGTCAGCGACGGCGGGCAGAGTCGTCTGGTCCAGTCCCAGCGGGTCCAGCAGACGGTCCCGGAATTGTTCGGACAGCGTTCTGCCACCGGCTTTCTCGGCCACCAGACCGAGCAGCGCATAGTTGGTGTTGCTGTAGTCGTATTCGGCGCCCGGTGCGAAACGCGGCGGATGCCGGTAGGCGATGGCCAGCACCTGCTGCGGTGTCCAGCTGCGCGCCGGGTGACGGTCGAGTTCGGCGGACAACTCCGGGTCGTCGGTGTAGCCGTAGAGCCCGCTGCGCATCGTGAGCAGCTCGTCGATGGTGATGTTCGCGCCGTTGGGCACATCGTCGACGTACCTGCCGACCGGATCGTCGAGGGAGAGCCTGCCGTCCTGGGCGAGCAGCATGATGAGTGCCGCAGTCATCGTCTTGGTGTTCGACGCGATCCGGAACCGGGTCTCGACATCGGGTTTCTGCGCGGCACCCAACTCGGTGGTGCCGACGGCGACATCGAAGCTGCCCTGCGGGGTGCGCAATGCGACCATCGCTCCCGGGACCATCAACGTGGCGGCGGCGTCTTCCACAGCGCGCCGGAACTCGGCGGCGTCGATCTTGTTGAGATTCGATGGGCTACCTGGCGGCTGTCCGCCCCCGCAGCCGGTCACGGTGAGGATGCACACCGCGGCGGTACACATCAGACGCGTCACGAACACCGTGCACCACCGCCTCAGACCCGGCCACCCACTCGGAGCCTAGACCTGCAGAGCCGTCAACGCCGCCAAAAGAGGTGGTGCGTCACCCCGCTGGGGCTGGGCACCACATCACGATGGAACCGGTCGAGCAGCTCATCGGAGCTCCCCCACAGTCGGGTTCCCCCACCGAGCTCCACCGGGGCCACCGCCACGTGCAGGGTGTCGATGAGATCGGCGTCCAGGAACTGCCGAACGGTGTGCGCCCCACCGCCGAGCCGGACGTCCTTGCCCTGGGCGGCTTCTCTGGCCCGCTCCAGTGCGGTCGCCGGGTCGGCGTCGATGAAGTGGAATGTGGTGTCCGACAATGTGAACGACGGTCGCTCGTGATGGGTCAGCACGAAGACCGGGGTGTGGAACGGCGGCTCGTCTCCCCACCAGCCCTGCCAGTCGTGGTCTGCCCAGGCACCGCGATGGGGACTGAACTTGTTGCGGCCCATGATCTCGGCGCCGATGTTGCGGGCGAAGTCCCTGGTGAAGTAATCGTCGAGTCCGCGGCTGCCGCCGGGATCTGTGCGGTTGGGCCAGCTCGCGGTCGCACCGGCCCAGGACATCAGGGCCGCCGGATCGGCGTGCCCGAACGGACGCTCGAAGCTCTGGTCGCGGCCGGCGCCGAAACCGTCCTGCGATACCACGAAATTGTGGACTCTCAGCAGTTGGACCACGCGTTCCTCCTCAGACCGTCAACGAACAGTATTCAGACCGGGGCACGTACCGAAAGTCATCGCGAATGCTTGAGAAAGCACGAAACCCCCGGTCCGATCCACGCTGAGCGTGATCGGCCCGGGGGCTCGAGTAGGTCTTTACAGTCCGGTGACGCCGACCGCCTGGGGGCCCTTGGCGCCCTGGGTGATCTCGAACTTCACGCGCTGGTTCTCCTCCAGGTTGCGGAATCCGCCGGCCTGGATCTCGGAGTAGTGCACGAACACGTCCGGTGCGCCGCCGTCAGGAGCGATGAAGCCGAAGCCCTTTTCGCTGTTGAACCACTTAACGGTTCCTTCTGCCATGGTCTTACTTCTTTCTTCTTTTTTACTGGCCGAACGTCATGTCGACCAAGCCTGGGTTGTGCGACCGACGGTCGCCCAAATCAGTGGAGGTTCTGGGGGTGTGCGATGCCAAACAGGCCGTAAAGGGGGTGATACTGACCCCGGCCGCGATTCGGCCGAACACAGATACGTCGCTTCACGACTGCGACGTATTGCACGAGACTACCAACTGCACGTCCGACGACCTAATTTCGACACGGGTGAATTTTCCTCGCGCCGAAAGCGCCGGCGGTCGATTGTGCGCGCTTTTTGCTCCGGCGGACCCGGGCTATCGAAGCTCGCGGATCGATGAGACCCCGGGCATGTGCCTTTTCCTGTTTTGCTGTCGATCTCCAGAGTTCTTGCGAACGGGAGATTATTTGCGAAAGAATCCCCGCGCGCCGCCACCGCCGGGACGCCGCGCGCACAGCCCGTGGGCGGCACCTATGATCTCCGAATACATCTTGCTCACAAGCCTTTTGCGCAGACACCGGGTTGGTCCCTGCGCCCGTCACTGAAGGGTCCGCGGTTGACTCGGGATCGACGCCGTATTGTGGTCGTGCGCGAAAACCATCTGGCTCGTGTGCAATTGCACATGGTCGACTGGGTTCGCCAGACATCAGAACTCCCCGCGCTCAGCGGTCGCCTTGCCCGCAGAGACGAGCAGGTGGCGCCGCTACCTGCGCTCGATGCTGCCGACGAAGACCTGGTGCGCCGCCTGGACGCCACCGGTGTCGCCAGCCGGCGCGTGCACATGGATGGCGCGGCGCAGGACGAGATCACCACAGCCGTTCAGTGGCTGAGCACCCGCGACACCACCCGGTCGGTGAGCTACCTACCCAATGCACCTGAGTCCCTTTATCGATGGGGACTGGATGAACAGAATCTCGATATCGCCGAGCGGCACATCCAGCGACCGGTTCGATACGTCGGGCTCGAGGTGAAGGTAGAACGTGCCCGCGAACCCCACCCGAGCCAGCAGGCTCGACACTGGCACCTCGACGCCGAAGATCGGCGCATGCTGAAGATCATCGTCTACCTCAACGATGTCGATTCCGGCTGCGGCCCGTTCCAGCACCTGTCGCTGCCGACGAGCGAGGCCACGCGTCGGCGCCTCCGGTGCCGACCGGGCATCACGTTCCTCGACGACGAGGCGATTGCCGGCGTGGCGCCCCGATCCGATTGGCATCACGTGACGGGCACCGCAGGAACCGCGGTCTACGCCGACACCGGTCGCCTCGTCCACCGTCTGATGAGACCGACGAACCGTGACCGCTACTCGGTGACGTTCGTGTACACCAGCGATCGGCCGTACGTGGTGTACTCGCGATTCATGCCGCCGCGGTCCTTCGTGGAGGCGGTGGCAGCGGTATCGACACCCCGCCAACGCCGCGCGCTGCCCGAGCCCTCCTGGCAGCGCAACCGGAAGGCGAAAAGCGCTTCGACCCCGTCGAGCCGTCAGCCGTCCAACAGATCTGCCAGTTGATCGGCGGTCTTCTGCCAACCGTCGTGGAAGTTGTCGTACTCCTCCGGCGGCAGCATGACGTGTTCGATGGACATCAGGGTCTGGTCATCCTGCACCGGTTCGAAGGTCACCGTGACCATGCTGGACATCGTCGGGTCCACCCAATAGGAGTTGGTCCAGGTGAAGCTGAGCAAGCGTGGCCGGTCGATGCTGACGAATTGCCCCGTGATGAGCACGCTGGTGCCCCGGTCGTCGACGTCGAAGCGGAACAGCCCGCCGACACGCGGCTCGACGGTGACGGTGACACACCGGGTGGGGCGCGGACACATCCACTCCCGCAACGACTCCGGGTCCAACCACTCGTCGAACACCACGTCGGGAGCGGCCGGCATGATCCGTTGCACGTGCACCGTGCGCGTCTCGGTCATTGCCCGGCCTTCTTACGGCGCAGCCGCTCGGCGAGCGCGTCGGCGCGGGTCGACCAGAAATCGGTCTGCTCGCCCATCCACTGCGCGGCCGGGGTCAACCCGTCGCCGCACAGGGAGAGCCAGTGTTCACGGCCACGCACTTCGCGGGTCACCAGACCCGCTGTCTCCAGCACTCCGATATGACGGGAGACTCCCGCGAACGTCATCGGCATCGGCGCGGCCAGATCGGTGATGCGGGCGTCACCTTCCCGCAGGGCCTCCAGCAATCGGCGACGTGTCGGATCCGCGAGCGCGGCGTACGCCCGGTCCAGCAGCTGATCTTCAACCATTCTGTTGACTATATCGGGTGACGTGTGGTCTGCTCGATACATATTCAACAAAGAGCTTGAATGATTGCGAGCGGGCGCAACGACAAGGAGTCACGATGCAGACGCCACCGATAGTGAGCGCGCAGGCATGGGCGGCCGCCCATGCCGAGATGCTGGTCAAGGAGAAGGAACTGACCCGGGCCCGGGATGCGTTGGCGGCGCAGCGCCGACGGATGCCATGGACTCCGGTCCCGGACCGCTATGCCTTCGACGGACCGGACGGCAGGGCGAATCTGCTCGATCTGTTCGACGGACGGCGACAGCTGATCGTCTACCGCGCGTTCATGGACCCCGGCGTGGAGGGCTGGCCGGAACACGGTTGCAGCGGCTGTTCATTGATGGCCGATCACGTCGGCGACCTCAGCCATCTGAATGCCCGCGACACCACGCTGGTCTACGCGTCGCGCGGCTCGCAGCAGGACATCACCCGGATCAAGGACAGGATGGGCTGGACCATCCCCTGGTACACCATCGTCGAAGAATCAGGTGTCGCCTTCGACGCCGATTTCGACGTCGCCGAATGGCACGGCACGAATGCCTTCATCCGCGAGGGCGACCAGATCTGCCGCACCTACTTCGTCAACAACCGCGGCGACGAGGCATTCGGAACCACCTGGAGCTATCTGGACATCACGGCGCTCGGCCGTCAGGAATCGTGGGAGGACTCCCCCGCCGGCTACCCGCAGACTCCGCCCTATGAGTGGTGGCGATGGCACGACGCGTACGGCGCCCGAACCGCCGGAGACACCGAGCAGGGATGTGATTCCTGTGCAGACCGTTGACGCGCGCCTCACGGGCCGGATCTATGGGGACACCGTGGAGCGAATCTGCGCTCTGCTCCCTGGCGACGGGGACCCGTCCTGGGCGACCGGCGTGCCGGCGTGTCCCGGCTGGACCATTCGAGACATGGTGGCCCACATGGCCGCCGTCGCCGAGGACTGGGCGGACCGGACGTTGAGCGGGGCGCCGACCGACGAGCAGACGGCTGAGCACGTCGCCCGGTTCGCAGACCGGAACACGACGCAGCTGCTGACGGCGTGGAGCTCCGCCACGGCGCGTCTGCAACGGATGGCGGCCACCGACGGTTTGAGCCCTCCGCTCGGCGATATCGCCTGCCATGAGCACGATATCCGCGGCGCCCTCGATCGCGCCGGAGCTCGCGAATCCGCCGCCGTCTGGCACACCTCGGATCGGCTCATCCCGATGCTGCAGCCATCGCGGCCCGTGCGCGTCACCGTCGAGGACGGTGAGTATCTGTGCGGGCCCGCCGAGGGACCCGAAATAGGGCTCACCACTACCCGATTCGAGGCACTTCGGTGGCGCACCGGGCGACGCAGCCGAGCTCAACTGACCACCATGAACTGGTCCGGCGATCCGGCACCGATCATCGATGAGCTGTATCTGTTCGGGCCGACCCCCGTCGATCTCGTGGAGTGAGGCCGCTGCCCTGTCGAGTGATGTCGTCGGCGATGATCAGTGGGTGACATCTCCGCAGACTGTTGTAACGCCACTGACCGTTCCCGCGCTGCTGGCCGAACGGGTGCGCGCGTCCGGGCAGGACACCTATGTGATCACACCCGACGGAGGGTTGACCTATCAGGACGCCGAGGCGCGTTCGGCCGATATCGCCCGCCGGCTGCTGGCGGCGGGTATCGGGAAGAGCAGCCGGGTGGGCCTGTTCTTCCCCAATGGGATCGACTGGATCAGCTGGTGGCTGGCACTGTCGCGGATCGGCGCACTGGTCGTGCCGTTGAGCACGTTGTATGCGCCCGCCGAAATCGCCAAGGTGTTGCGGCTGGCCGACATCGGGACGCTGATCGCCCCAGCGGAGGTGCTCGGCACCGATGTGGGCGGGCGTTTCGAGGCCGCACTGCCTGAACTCCGGCATCAGGGTCGCGATGCCCTCTCGCTCACCGTTGCACCGTATCTGCGCCGGATCGTGCTCACCGAGGACACCGGGTATCGCTGGGCCACCCGGTGGGACGACCTGGCCCAACGGGTGTCACCGGAGGTGCTCGCCGCGGTGGAGAACGAGGTGTCGCCCGCCGATCTGGCAATCATGGTGCACACCTCCGGTTCGACCGCCGACCCCAAGGGCGTGCTGCACACCCACGGCACCCTGGTGCGCCAGACATCGACCTGGCCCATCGCGATCCGGGCGGTCACCGGATCCCAGGACCGGCCCCGGATACTGTGCGCCATGCCGTTCTTCTGGATCGGCGGGCTACTCGCGGCCATGGGCGCCCTGCACGACACCATCACCCTGCTGGTCATGGCGCGTCTCGACCCGGCGACAGCGCTGGACATGGTGGAGTCCGAACGTGGCACCGGGATCGTCGGCTGGCCGGCGTTCACCCAGCGCGTGCGCGACCACCCGAGTTTCGCCGATCGCGACCTGTCCAGCGCCCCGATGCTGCGGGACGGCCCGCTCGACATCGCGATGACCGACGTGCCCGACGGATTTCCGGTGCACCGCACCATGTCCGAGACGGCGGGCGGATTCGTCCACACCGAGATCGCCATCGTCGACGAGGACGGCGGGCCTGTCCCCGACGGCAACACCGGGGAACTGTGGATCCGCGGCGTGGGGGTGATGGCCGGCTACAACAAGCGTGAGCGCACCGAGATCTTCGACGCCGACGGCTGGTATCACACCGGGGACCGTGTCTACCGGCGAACCGGCGACCCGCGGTTGTTCTACGTCGGCCGCACCACCGATCTGATCAAGGCCGGTGGTGCGAACGTGTCACCGCTGGAAGTCGAGGCGGTGATCTCGGCGCTGCCCGACGTCGCGCAGTGCGTGGTGGTCGGGCTCGAGCATCCCGAGCGCGGCGAGGAGGTATGCGCCGTGGTGGTCCCGGTGGCGACGGGCCTGGATCTGACCGCCGTCCGCCGGCTCGCCCGCGAACAGTTGTCGGCCTACAAGGTGCCCACCCGGTGGGTGATCGCCACCGGTGACCAGATACCGACCCTGCCCAGCGGGAAATTCGATCGGAAGGGATTGCTGGCCAACGTGATCGACGGTGTGCTACCGATCAGTCCGGCAGCGCCCTGACGCCGCAGCCGGGAAGGCCGTGTCCCCCGCCGCGGGCATACCGGCACATGGCAACATCGCTCTACATGCCGCATGCCGCCGACTGCCATGACCTGATCCGGGTGACCGGAGCCCGGGAGAACAACCTCAAGAACGTCGACATCGAACTGCCGAAGCGACGCCTGACGGTGTTCACCGGTGTTTCCGGCTCCGGCAAGAGCTCGCTGGTGTTCGACACCATCGCCGCGGAATCCCAGCGCCTGATCAACGAGACCTACAGCTCATTCGTCCAGGGTTTCATGCCCAGCATGGCCCGTCCCGACGTCGACGTGCTGGAGGGCCTGACCACTGCCATCATCGTCGACCAGCAACGCATGGGCGCCGATCCGCGCTCCACTGTCGGTACCGCCACCGATACCGGAGCAATGTTGCGAATCCTGTTCAGCCGGTTGGGCACACCCCACATCGGCTCCCCGCAGGCCTTCTCGTTCAATGTCGCCTCGATCAGCGGGGCCGGCGCGGTGACCTTCGAAAAGGGCGGCAAAACCGTGAAGGAGCGCCGCGATTTCAACATTCTCGGCGGTATGTGCCCGCGCTGCGAAGGACGCGGCGCCGTCAACGACATCGACCTGACCGCCCTTTATGACGACACCAAGTCCCTCAACGGCGGTGCGCTCACCATCCCCGGGTTCAGCATGGAGGGCTGGTACGGCCGGATCTTCAACGGCTGCGGCTTCTTCGATCCGGACAAGCCGATCAACACGTTCACCAAGTCCGAACTCGACGCGCTGCTGTACAAGGAGGCCACCAAGCTCAAGATCGACGGAGTGAACCTGACCTACCTGGGCCTGATACCGCAGATCCAGAAGTCCTATCTGTCCAAGGACGTCGACGCGATGCAGCCGCATATCCGCGCCTTCGTCGAACGCGCGGTCACCTTCACCACCTGCCCGGACTGCAATGGCACCCGACTCTCCGACACGGCACGGTCATCGAAGATCGAGGGCGTCAACATCGCCGACGTGAGCAGCATGCAGATCACCGACCTCGCGCAGTGGATCGGCAGGCTCACCAAGAAGGCGGYGGCCAAACCGCTGGCGCCCTTGCTCACCGCACTCGGGCACACCCTGGATTCATTCGTCGAGATCGGCCTGGGATACCTGTCCCTGGAACGACCGGCAGGAACCCTGTCCGGCGGAGAAGCTCAGCGCGTCAAGATGATCCGGCACCYGGGATCGGCGCTGACCGACGTCACCTACGTCTTCGACGAGCCGACCATCGGGCTGCATCCGCACGACATCGCACGGATGAACAACCTGCTGCTGCAGTTGCGGGACAAGGGCAACACCGTGCTGGTCGTCGAGCACAAGCCGGAGACGATCGCGGTGGCCGACCATATCGTCGACCTGGGCCCCGGGGCGGGTAGCGCCGGTGGTGAGGTGGTGTTCGAGGGCACCGTCGCAGCGTTGCGCAAGAGTGGCACCATCACCGGCCGCCACCTCGACGACCGCGCCGCCTTGAAGGAGTCGGTGCGAGAGCGCAACGGCGCGTTGGAGATCCGCGGTGCCGGTACCCACAACCTGCGTGACGTCGATGTCGACATCCCACTGGGCGTCCTGGTCGTCGTCACCGGTGTGGCGGGTTCGGGAAAAAGTTCGCTGATCGACGGTTCGGTGGCTGGTCTCGACGGTGTCATCACCATCGATCAGGCCGCGATCCGCGGTTCCCGGCGCAGCAACCCGGCGACCTACACCGGCCTGCTGGAGCCGATCCGCAAGGCGTTCGCCAAGGCCAACGGCGTCAAACCCGCCCTGTTCAGTTCCAACTCCGAGGGCGCCTGCCCGACCTGCAACGGCGCCGGCGTCATCTATACCGAACTCGGCGTGATGGCCACGGTGGAATCCACCTGCGAGGAGTGCGAGGGCCGCCGCTTCCAGGCCTCGGTGCTGGAATACACGCTGGCGGGCAAGAACATCGTCGAGGTGCTCGCCATGCCGGTGACCGAAGCCGTCGGCTATTTCGACAGCGGCGAGTCGAAAGTGACCGCAGCACAGAAGATCCTGAGCCACATGGCCGATGTCGGCCTGGGCTACCTCACCCTCGGTCAGCCGTTGACCACGCTGTCCGGTGGCGAGCGGCAACGCCTGAAACTTGCCGCGAGACTCAGCGACAAGGGCGCCGACGAGGGGACGGTCTTCATTCTCGACGAGCCGACCACGGGCCTGCACCTGGCCGACGTCGAGCAACTCCTCGCGCTGCTGGACAGCCTGGTGGACGCCGGCAAATCGGTGGTGGTCATCGAGCACCACCAGGCCGTGATGGCCCACGCCGACTGGATCATCGACCTGGGGCCGGGAGCCGGACACGACGGCGGGCGCATCGTCTTCGAGGGAACACCACGGGACCTGGTGGCTGACCATTCCACGTTGACCGGTCGGCATCTGGCCGACTACATCGCAGATTGAGCACTTGACACGTGTCAAGTATGGTGGAGGGATGCTTGCCGAAGACGTGCTGACCACCGTGCCGACCACCACCGCCGAAGCGCTCGACGTCTTCGACGCCGCCCCCGGTGTCGACCCGGATTTCATGATCGGCACCTGGCACGGCGCTGAACTGCCGACCGCGCACCCGATGGACGGGCTGCTGGCCGCCAGCGGCTGGTGGGGCAAGCAGTTCGTCGACGCCGAGACCGTGCATCCCCTGTTGTTCCCGAAAGGCGGGGGCACCGCGCTGTGGCCGCTGAATCCGGTGCTCGCCTTCGGCGGTCTGGGCATCGCCACGAAGGTGCCGCTGGTGCGTAACCTCTCGTTGGTGCAGCCCATCTCGGCACTGCGGCCCGCGCTGCGCACCAAGGCGCCCAAAGCCCGGCTGCGCACCACCCGGTACCGCGGAACCGACAGCGCGACAATGATCTACGACAATCTCCCGATCAACGACGTGTTCCGCAAGATCCCCGGGGCCGAAATAGATACCGTGATCGGCGCGATGGACTACCGCGGCGGCAAACGTCCGTATTTCTTCGTCCTGCAGCGCGACAACTCGCTGCCGGTCCAGTAGGTCAGGGCTTGACGGCCTCGATGAAATAGCCGCGCGGCACACCCGCCACGTCCATCGGGACGGCGGGAGCGAACCAGCGCCCCCACGCATTGCCGGGCACCGCGATATCGGTGACGGCTGCCGACCAGCCGTGCCGTTCGGCGAGCTCACCCGGAGTGTCCGACCCGAACAACCACGGCGACCCCTGCGCCGCCATGGATTCCAGCACCGGTGCCATGAACGGCGACTCCAGCAGCGCCGTGCCCACGACCTCATAGAGCAGCACCGAACCAGGCGCCGACAAGGCGTCGACGTGGGCGAACAGGGCGCTCACCTCGGCGTCATCGAGGTACTGCAGCAGGCCCTCCATCAACCACACCGAGGGTTCGCCCGCGTCGAAGCCCGCCGATGTGAGCGCGGGCGGCCAGTCATCGGCGAGGTCCACTCCCACCGCCACCCGCCGGGCGCGCGGGGTGTCCTCGGAGAGCAGGTGACCCTTGGCCTCGATGACCGCAGGCTGATCGAGTTCGTAGACGGTAACCCCGGCGGGCCAGTCCAGCCGGTAGGCCCGGGCATCCATTCCCGCCGCGACGATCACGACCTGATGCGCGGCCCGGGTGGCACGCAACAGCGCCTCGTCCCAGAACCGGGTCCGCACCACGATCTGAACCGTCGACTGCTCCCCCGAAGCCTGCAGTGCGGCTTCCAGGAACTCCCGGCCGGTGTCGCCTGCCAGCTTGTCCGCGAACGCGTCGACGAACAACGGATCCTGGCGGCGGCTCTCCCGGGCCCGGATGGCGGCGACCAGCAGCGCGGTGCGGGCGACCCCGTTCAAACCTGCGGACTCGTCAGCCATCTCAGCGGTCCCCACCGTCGTAGCCGCTGCGCCACTCGGTGATCTTGCGCCCCAACGAATCCACCGCGCTGGTGGCGGCCTGGCCCACCCCGTCGATGAGGCCGCCGACGCCGTCCCGGATCCCGCGGATCAGCGGATCGTCGGACTGGTCGAATCCGTCCTTGTACTGGCGGGCCGCCGCGCCGACATCCTCGGTCCAGCCGACCGACGCATCCTCGGAGCGGCGCGGGTAGTCACCGGCCAGGATGGCGCCGTAACCGCCGGTGTCCACCCAGCCGGTCAGCGCCGCCGCCCGCAACACCGAGAACGGGTGGCTCTGCAACTCCAGGTTCAGCAGTTTGAGCACACCGTCACGCATGTCACCGGAGCGCTCGTACTCCCGCGCCTGCGCCAGAAAGGCCTGCGAGTCCAGCTTGTCCAGATGGCTGCCGCCCGCCAGCTTCAGCTCGACCCGGATGGCCGCATCGACGTCCTGCCCGCACAACAGACCGGCGCGGTCACCCGAAAGCTCGGATTTGCGTTGCCATTCCAGCAGGGCGGCAACGATGGCGCGCAGTGCCCAGCCACCCACCGGGATGAAACCGAAGGATGACGCCAGCCGGATCAGGTGCATGAGCATCGTCCGGTACACGGCATGGCCGCTCAAGGCATGTCCGAGTTCGTGGCCGATGACGAAGCGCATCTCGTCATGGGACATCAGTTCATAGAGCCCCGAGGTGATCACGATGAACGGCTTGTCCATGCCGATGGTGTACGCATTGGCCGTCGGCGACTGCACCACGAACAGTTCCGGCCGTACCGGGGCGTCCAGCACGTGCACACATTCGTCGAGCAGTGCGTCGAGATCGGCGAACTGTCGCGGACCGACCTGCACCGAGCTGGCCAGGTAGAGCAGCCGGTGCTGGCGTTCGCGCAGCACACCGGAGATGACCTTGAGGACCTGGTCGAACCCCTTGAGCCGGCGCAGCGCGGTCAGCGCCGTCCGATCCGCGGGATGCTCCCAGGCCCGGGAACTGATGTCCGGGAACTCCACACGGCGCGTCGCAGGTGAATCCACGCGTTCAACAGTACGGCGCGGATCAGGCGATGATGCGCACCAGATAGGGCGTCATCGAGGCGGTCCGCACGGCCGAGACCGTCACGCCGGAGTCGGAGGCTTCCAGCATCTGCCCGTTCCCCACGAACAGCGCCACGCTCTGGGTGCCTTCCGGGCCGAAGAAGATCAGGTCGCCGGGCAACGCCTGTTCCGGCAGTACCTTCTGGCCGACCTTGTACATCTCGCCCGAGGACCGCGGCAGCTTCACCCCGACGCCGGCGAAGGCGTAGACGATGATGCCCGAGGCGTCGAATCCCACCACGTTGGCCGCCGGATCCGGTGCGGCCGGAAGTCCGGGAACGAGCGGAGAAGCGACCGGGGCCGGCGGGGCCAACCCGGGGAAGTTCAGGCCCGGAACGCCGCCCGGGATGGCGGCAGCAGCCGGTTCCGCGGCGGCCGGAGTCTCGCGGACGACACCGCGGGTGGGGCCGTTGGCGTCGCCGCCGCCGTAGCTGAACGGCACACCGCGCTGGGCCAGAGCCCGCGCGATCACGTAGTCGACCGCCTGCTGGTTGCGGGCCGGGCGGGTGTTGAACGGATCAGCCGATGCGACACCAGGAGTCACTGTCAACACAGCCAGGCCGAGCAGCAGGGCACAGAAGCGTCTCATCGGGTCGTCAACTCTTTCGATCAGGGCGGGAAACACGACGACCGCACTAATTGACGGCCGTCACCGCTATTTCTACCGACCGTTTGAGCCGTTTCCCAATTCGACTGTGGCGCAGCATAAATGAGATGCAGATCCGTGACCCAAAAGAGACTCCCGTGCCCGGGTCGTGATGTCTCCGCGACCATTCCGACACCATCACCGCGGTGCGCTAGATGCAGAACGGCACCGGCCCGCGCAACCCGAAGGCTGCGCTGACCGGTGCCGTTGTGGCAAGCCGGATTACTTCAGTGCGGCGAGCGCGGCATCGTAGTTGGGCTCCTGCGCGATTTCCGGGACGAGTTCGGTGTAGACGACGTTGCCGTCGGCACCGATCACCACGACCGCGCGGCCCAGCAGGCCTTCGAACGGCCCGTCGACGAGGGTGACTCCGTAGTCCTCACCGAAGCTGTCGCGGAACGCCGAGGCCGTCAGGACGTTCTCGAGGCCCTCGGCACCGCAGAAACGCTTCTGCGCGAACGGCAGATCCTTGGACACGTTCAGGACCGCCGTACCGGTGGCCGCGGCGCGCTCGTTGAAGGTCCGCACACTCGTCGCGCACACCGGGGTGTCCACCGACGGGAAGATGTTGAGCAGCACGGCCTTGCCGCTGAACTGGTCATTGCCGACCGCGCCGAGGTCGGTGCCGACCAGGGTGAAAGCCGGAGCCGACGTGCCGACTGCGGGCAGCTCGCCGGCCGTGTTGATGGGGTTTCCCTTGATGGTGATCTGTGCCATGTCCACCAGTCTGTCAAAGACGGCGCAGCTCGTGTGCCTGAGGGGTCCGTGACGATGCGTGGCACCATCGAATCGTGATCGTCCTGCCCGACGGGGTCCTCGCGATGGCCGCCCGCGGACCCGAATGGCAGCGTTGGGTCGACGACCTACCCAGGTCGGTCGGCAGCCAGCTCCAGGAGTGGGATCTCGCCGCGGATGGTGCACCCCAATACGGTTTCTGTTCGATCGTGCTGCCGGTGCGCGCCGGCGACGGTGCGTCCGCCATGCTCAAAATCGCGTTCCCCGACGATGAATCCGAACACGAACACCTGGCGTTGCGTCGCTGGGACGGCCAGGGAACCGTGCGTCTGCTGCGCGCCAACCCGTACCGCCGCGCGATGCTGCTGGAGCGGCTGCATGCCCGCAACCTCAACGACGTCTGGGATCTCGAGGCGTGCGAGATCGTCGCCGGACTGTACGGACGCATCCACGTGCCCGCGCTGCCGCAGCTGCGTCCGCTGGTCGGGTACATCGAGAAATGGAATGCCGACCTGGCGCAGTTACCGCGCAGCGCCGCACTGCCCCACCGGCTCGTCGAGCAGGCGCTGTCACTGGGAGCCGATTTCGTGTCCGACCCGGCCAGCACCGGCACGCTGATCCACGGCGATCTGCACTACGAGAACGTGCTGGCCGCAGATCGGGAACCATGGCTGGTGATCGATCCGAAGCCGATGAGCGGCGATCCGCACTACGAGATCGCGCCGATGCTGTGGGACCGCTGGGACGAGCTTTCCGGTTACGTCCGCGAAGGTGTGCGACGCCGCTTCTACACGCTGTCCGAGACCGCCGGGCTTGATGTCGACCGGGCGCGGGCGTGGGTGATCGTGCGGATGATGCACAACGCGATGTGGGAGCTCACCGAGAACGAGGTGCCGGACGCGAAGTGGCTGACGACGTGTGTGGCGGTGGCCAAGGCGGTGCAGGAGTAGCTGGGCAGATGTCCGACCCCGTCAGTAGAATCGCACATATGTTCGAAGTTTTGGATCGGGCCGCACTCGCCGGGTTGAGCGATGAAGCGCTCATCTCCGCGGTGACGACGACGACCCAGAACGAGGCGTCGGTGGCGGCCTACCGGTTGGCGTTGATCGGTGAGGTGGTGGCCCGCCAATGCGATGACGAGGATGACGTCATCGCCCATCAGGTCATCGACGGGTGGGCGTGGGCTCAGGCCGCGGTGGCGGCGGCCTGCAACCTGAACACCCACGCCGCGTCCAAGCAGATGCGCATCGCCCAGGCCCTGCGTGACCGGCTGCCCCGCACCGCCGCACTATTTGGGAAGGGTGCGATCTCAATGGCGGTGATCGATGCGATCACCTGGCGCACCCACCTC
This sequence comes from Mycobacterium sp. P4_H6, assembly GCF_056400845.1. Lineage (NCBI taxonomy): Bacteria > Bacillati > Actinomycetota > Actinomycetes > Mycobacteriales > Mycobacteriaceae > Mycobacterium > Mycobacterium sp. P4_H6. Next base: position 105,382 of record NZ_JBFUKN010000009.1, read on the forward strand.
GTCGACGACGACGACGCCCTCGTGCTGATCGACACCGCCATCGCCGGCGAAGCGGGCGAGTACGGCGCGCATTCGGAGAAACAGTTGATCGGCGCCATCGATCTGTGGGTGGAGAAATTCGACCCCGAAGCCGTCGTGCGTTCCAAGCGCAATGCCAAAGACCTGTACGTCGAGTTCGACGACAAAGACGATCCCAACGGGGTGTCCTCGTTCTGGGGTCGGCTACGTGTCACCGACAAGAAGATCCTCGAACAACGCCTCAACGACCTCGCCGACACTGTCTGCGCCAATGATCCCCGCGCGCGGGGCGAGCTGCGTGCCGCGGCATTGGCCGCGTTGGGCGCGGTCGGCCCGCAACTGGAACGCCTGACATGTGAGTGCGGGGACGCCGGCTGTCAGGGCAGCGGGAAAGATCCACGCTCAGGCGCAGTGACCATCTATGTGCTGACCGACCAGGTGCCCGCCGCCGGCGAAGAGTC
>NZ_JBFUKN010000010.1:0-104259 GCF_056400845.1 Mycobacterium sp. P4_H6
ACGTCCCTGCGCCCCTGCGGGTCCTGGGCGGGGCCGAGCAGTGTCGGGGTGTCGAACCCGGCCAGCACCTCGCCCCAGGCGGCGCGGGCGGCGCTGACGTCCCGCGTCGCCAGCCAGTTGACGAAGCTCCGGTACGGCACCGCGGCCGGGAGTCGCTGGCCGTGGTAGGCGGCGAAGATCTCGTGCAGCAGGATCGGCAGCGACCAGCCGTCCATCACGATGTGGTGGTTGGTCAGGATCAGCCGGTGCCGCTGGTCGCCGGTACGGATCAGCGCGACACGCACCGGCGGTTGGTGCGCGAGGTCGCAGACCGCGACACGTTCGGCGGCCCGCAGCCGCCGGATCTCGGCGTCGTCCGCGGTGTCGACGAGCTGCCAGGCGATCTCGGGATCGGCGGGGACGATCTGCACGGGTTCGTCCAGACCGGCTGTGAATCGGGCGGCCAGGTGCGGATGCCGCGCCATGACGGTCCGGACCGCGGCGCGCAGCCGCTCGGCGTCCAGAGCGCCGGTGATGGTCAGATCGAGTTGCACCGCATACAGATCCGCGTCGACGTCGGCGGCATCGGCATGGAACAGCAGGCCCTGCTGCAGCGGCGTCAGGGGCAGGATGTCGGCGATCCGGTGTTGCTCCTGGAGCTCGTCGATCTGGGTCTGGCTCAGGCGTGCGGGTGCGATATCCGACGGTGTGAGCCCACCTCCGCCGTTGCGGACGTGCGCGCAGATGCCCTGCAGCGCCTCGAACCACAGCCGGCTCAACCGGCCGACCTGCTCGTCGTCGAGGATCGAGGGGGCCCACGTCCAGTTGGCATGCAGCTGCGGCCCGTTCGCCCCGTCCACCGTGGCGGCGTTGAGTTCCACGGTGTGCATGAGCGGCATCGGGACCGCGGCACTGGCGGCCGTCGCGTCCGAGGAGCCGTCGGTGGCGATTCGCCACAGTTCGCCGGGCAGTTCCACCCCGCCGCCGAGGCGGCCCAGATAGTTGAAACCGATCGGCGGCTCCGCGCCGTCGAGGTCGACGTCGTCGTTGAGGTAGCGCAACAGTCCGTAGCTCAGCCCGTCGGGGTGTGCCCGCAGCTGTTCCTTGGCATTCTTGAGCAGCGCACCCAGACCGTCGTCACCGGAAACGACCCGCGACCAGGGCAGGTCACCGAGATCGAGGGACACCGGGTACTTGGTGGTGAACCAGCCGACGGTGCGGCTTAAATCGATATCGACGGACAGTTCCTCGTGGCGGCCGTGTCCTTCGACGTCGATGGCGATGGTGGAGTCCCCGACGAATTCCGCTGCGGCCAGCGCGAATCCGAGCAGCAGGATGTCGTGGATGCCGGCGTGGAACGCGGCCGGTGCGTCGCGCAGCAGGGTTTCCACGATGTCCGCGTCATCCAGCGATACCGACAGCCGGCCTGCGGTCTCATAGGTGTCGGCAGCGGTGGGCAGCGCGGCGGGGGCCGACGCGACCCGCCGCCAGGTGTCGGCGTCGGCGAGCACGCCGGCGCTGTGCGCGTGCTCGGCGAGCAGCTCCGACCATCGGGCGAACGAGGTTCCGCTGACCGGCAGGGCGGCGGGCTGCCCGTGGTGGTGCCGGCCCCAGGCAACGTTGAGGTCTTCCAGCAGGATTCGCCACGACACCCCGTCCACGGCGAGGTGGTGCACGATCAGCACCAGCTGGCCGGTGCGGCGCGCCCACAGCGCACGCAGCATCGCCCCGTGCCGCGGGTCGAGCTGCGATCGTGCCGCGAGGACCGCGGCCTCGGACACCTCGTCCACCACGTGCAGGCAGTTCGCGGCGGGCACCGCGCCGGGCTCGGGGACCCGCAGGGCGTCGCCGTCGGCGCGCAGCCGCAGCATGGCGTGCCGGTCCAGCAGTGCCTGCAGCAGCACCACGACATCGGCCTCGGTGGCAGCCGGCGGCGCCTGCAGCACGACGGTCTGGTTGAACTCGTCGGTCGGTCCGTCGACATCGCCCAGCCACCGCATGATCGGGGTCGCGACGACCGGGCCCACACCGGGGTCGGTCACGGCCTCGCCGTCGGCGACGCCGACCACCAGCGCCAGCCGGGCCACCGTCTGCTCGACGAAGATGTCGCGCGGACGGCAGGTCAGCCCGGCCGCCCGGGCGCGGGCCACCGCCTGCATCGACATGATGCTGTCGCCGCCCAACTCGAAGAACGAATCGTCCACCCCGACGCGGTCCAGTCCGAGGACTTCGGCGTAGATGCCGGCCAGCAGTTCCTCGACGGCGGTGCCGGGTGCCCGGTACCGGTCGGGCTGGTCATAGGTGGGCGCGGGCAGTGCCCGCTTGTCCAGTTTGCCGTTGGGTGTCAGCGGCAGCGTGTCGATGGGGATCACCGCGGCCGGCACCATGTACCCGGGCAGCTGGGTGGTCAGCGCGGCCCGGGCCGCACCCGGATCGGTGCAGCCGGTGACGTATCCGACGAGCCGCTTGTCCCCCGGCCGGTCCTCGCGGGCGACGACGACCGCCTGGTCGACCCCGTCGACCGCGGCCAGCGCCGTCTGCACATCGCCGAGTTCGATTCGGAAACCCCGGATCTTGACCTGTTCGTCGGCCCGGCCCAGATACTGCAGCTGTCCGTCGGCACCCCAGCGCACCAGGTCGCCGGTCCGGTACATCCGTTGTCCGGCACCGGCGAACGGGCATGCCACGAAACGGGTTCCGGTCAGCTCACCCCGTTTGACGTAGCCGGCCGCGACACCGGTTCCGGCGATGTACAACTCACCGACCACGCCGATCGGTACGGGGCGCAGCCATTCGTCGAGGACGAAGGACGCCGCGCCGGGCACCGGGGCGCCGATGGGCACCGCGCGCGTCGCCGTCTCCGATGCCGCCCGCAGCGGGGCGCTGACCGTCGCATAGATGGTGCCCTCGGTGGGCCCGTAGGCGTTGATCATCGTGACGCGGGGCGCCCAGCGATCGACGAGTTCGGCCGGGCAGGCCTCACYGGCCACCACCAGTGTCGTGACGTCCAGCCCGTCCGGTGACAACATCAGTGCCGCCGAGGGGGTTTGAGTCAGCACGGTGACGTGTTCGGCCACCAGCAGGGCGTGCAGATCCTCCGGGGAGCGGGCCACCCATTCGGGGACGATGACCAGCCGTCCGCCGCGCAGCAGCGCGCCGAAGATCTCCCACACCGACACGTCGAAGGCCAGCGAATGCCACTGGCTCCACACGCCCACCGGGGCCAGGCCGTCCCCGGCGGCGCCGAGCAGCCCGATGGCATTGCGGTGCGTGACGGCGACGCCCTTGGGCACACCGGTGGTGCCCGAGGTGTAGATCAGGTATGCGATGTCCGCGGCCGACGGACCGGGCAGCGCCGTGGCGGGCTGCGCGAGCAAGGCGGGGTCGTCGAGGTCGAGCACGGTGATGTCCGGTCCGGCCAGATCCGCGGTGGCCAGCACCGCCACCGGAGTGGCATCGCCGAGCACGAAGTCGATCCGGGCAGCAGGCAGCGCCGGGTCGATCGGCAGATAGGCCGCACCGGTCTTGAGTACCGCGAGGATCGCGGTGATCGCCTCGGCCGAGCGGTGGAACAGCAGCGCGACCGTCCGGCCGGGGGCCGCACCGCGGTCGGACAGCTGATGCGCCAACCGATTCGACAGGGCATCGAGTTCGGCGTAGGTCCAGCAGCGGCCCTCGTCGGTGAGCGCGACCGCATCCGGGGTGCGGGCGGCCTGCGCGCTGAACGACTCCGACAACGAGACCGGCGCATCCGGCGCACCGTCGAGTGCCGCGCGGTGCCCGAGTTCGTCGAGGCGCGCGCGCTCGGGCTCGTCGAGCAGGCTCACCGCCGACAGCGGGCGGTCCGGGTCGGCGGTGGCGGCGGTCAGCATGCGCTCCAGCCGCCCGATCAGGGTTTCGACGGTGCCGGCGTCGAACACATCGGTGCGGAACTCCACCTCGCCGCCGATACCGGCGGGCGCTCCGGTGTCGGTCCACCGCTCGGCCAGGGAGAAGGTGAGGTCCATCCGGGCGGACTGCGTGCTCAACGGAACCGGAGCGACATCAACGCCTTTCAGTCCGGGTCCGGCGGCGGCGTCGTTGTGTCCGGCGAAGTTCTGCCAGGCCAGCATGACCTGCACCAGGGGGTGATGGGTGAGGCTGCGGGCCGGGTTGAGGCGCTCGACGAGCACCTCGAACGGGACGTCCTGATTCTCGAAGGCCTCCAGGCTGCGGGTGCGGACCCGCGCCAGCAGATCGGCGAAGCTGGGATCGTCGGAGACGTCGGCGCGCAGCACCATGGTGTTGACGAAGAAGCCGACCAGGTCATCGAGCTTGGTATCGCGCCGACCGGCGATCGGGAATCCCACGGCCACATCGGAACTCGCGGTGACCTTCGCCAGCAGAGCCATCAGAGCGCTCTGCACCACCATGAACGGCGTCGCGTTGTGCTGGCGGGCCACCCGGGCGATCTGCTCCTGCAGGCCGGCGGGCCAGTGCACGCTCACGGTGTCACCGGCCATGTCGGCGATCAGCGGGTAGGGCCGGTCGGTGGGCAGCTCAAGGCGCTCGGGCATCTCGGCAAGCGTTTGCTCCCAGTAGTCCAGCTGCGCCGCGACCCGGCTCTGGCTGTCCTGCAGATCGCCGAATTGGGCGCGCTGCCAGAGGGTGTAGTCGACGTACTGGACCGGCAGCGGCTCCCAGTCCGGGGCGTGGCCGGCGCACCGGTCGGCGTAGGCCAGGCTCAGGTCGGCGACCAGCGGCCGCAGCGACCAGCCGTCCGCGGCGATGTGGTGCAGCACGGTGACCAGGACGTGGTCGTCGGCGCTGATGCGGAACAGCTGGGCGCGCAGCGGGATGTCGACGGACAGGTCGAAGGTCCGGCGGGCCGCCTCCTGCAGCCCCGCATCGAGCCTGCCCGGCGACCACCCGCTCGCATCAACGATGTGCCAACCGAAATCGGCGCGCTCGGCCGGGATCACCACCTGCTGCGGGGTGCCGGCCGGCGCCACGAACAGCGTGCGCAGGCTTTCGTGCCGGGTGACCACATCGGCCAGGGCGGCCTCCAGCGCGTCGACGTCCAGCGGGCCGGTGCAGCGCAGGGCGACGGCCATGTTGTACACCGCCGACGGGCCCTGCACCTGGTCGACGAGCCACAACCTGTTCTGCGCGAACGACAGCGGGATCTCGGTGGGTCGTTGCGCCACCACCAGCGGTTCGCGCCGGACCGCACCGTGATCCACACGCTGCGCCAGCTGCGCGACGGTGGGCGCCTCGAACACCGCCCGGACCGGCAGGTCGATATCGAGGGCGGCGTTGATCTCGGCGATCAGCCGCATGCTGGACAGCGAATCCCCGCCGAGGTCGAAGAACGAGTCCTCCACGCCGACCCGGTCGAGGCCGAGCACGCGGGCGAAGACACCCGCCAGGACCTCCTCGGCGAGGTTGGCCGGTGCCCGCTGCGGGCCYGCCGCGTAATCGGGCTCCGGGAGGGCGCGCACGTCGAGCTTGCCGCTGACGGTGACGGGCAGCGCCTCGATCCGCGCCACCGCGGAGGGCACCATGTAGGCCGGAAGCCGTTGCGCCAGCACCGCGCGGGCCTCGGCGGCGTCCGCGGTGCCGGTGATGTAGCCGACCAGGCGCCGGCGACCGGCATCGTCGGCCCGCACGACCACCACGGCCTGGTCGACCCCGTCGACCGCGGCCAGCGCGGACCGCACCTCGCCGAGTTCGATGCGGTAACCGCGGATCTTCACCTGCTCGTCGGCGCGGCCCAGATACTGCAGCTGCCCGTCGGGGCCCCAGCGAACCAGGTCCCCGGTGCGGTACATCCGTTGCCCCGCGGTCCCGAACGGGCACGGCAGGAACCGTGTCGCGGTGAGGGCAGACCGGTTCCAGTAGCCGACGCTGACCCCGTCACCGGCGACGTACAGTTCGCCGACGGCTCCGGGCCGCACGGGTTGCAGCCCGTCATCGAGCACGAACAGGGCGGCACCGCGTGGCGGCGCACCGATCGGCGGGACCCCGGACCCCGGGTGCAGCGGCGTGCTGGCCGAGGCCCAGATGGTGGTCTCGGTCGGGCCGTACAGGTTGACCATGACCCGGCCGGTCTGCGCCGTCCAGCGGTCCACCAGTTCCGGTGGGCAGGCCTCGGCGCCGATCATCAGCGCCACCGATTCCAGGCCGTCGGTGGGCAGCATCGCTGCGGCCGAAGGTGTCTGGCACAGCACGGTCACGCCTTCACGGACCAGGATGTCGTGGAACTCGGTGGCCGCGCGGGCGGCCTCGTCGGGTACCACCACCAGACGGGCGCCGTGCAGCAGGGCGCCCCAGATCTCCCACACCGAGAAATCGAAAGCATAGGAGTGGAACTGCGACCACACCTGTTCGGAGGTCAGGTCGATACCGATCTGCACGTCGTCGAACAGCTGGGTCAAATTGCGGTGGGCAAGCGCAACGCCTTTGGGCCTGCCGGTGGTCCCGGAGGTGTACATGACATAGGCGATGTCATCGGGGTGCGGTCCGGGCAGCTCGGAGACCTCCGCGAGGTGCGCGGCGTGCACATCGATGATCCGGAGGTCGTGACCGTCGAACCGGTCGGCGAGGCCGGCAGTGGTGACCGCGGCCACCGGCGCGGTGTCGGAGACCATGAACGCGATGCGCGCCGACGGCATCACCGGATCCATCGGCAGGTACGCGGCCCCCGATTTCAGCACGGCCAGGATCGCCACCACGGCCTCGGCGGAGCGCGGAACCAGCAGCGCCACCGTGCGGCCGGGTCCGGCACCGGCTGTCACCAGCCGTTGCGCCAACCGGTCGGAGGCATCGTCCAGTTCGGCGTAGGTGAGCGAGATGTCACCGCACACCACGGCCACCCGATGCGGCGCCCGGGTGACCTGGCCGCGGAACCGGTCGGGGATCGTGGTGGCGGTCAGCGACCGGCTCAGCGCCGCCCGGTTACCCCAGCGGTCCAGCGTGACCTGCTCTTCGATGTCCGCGGCGGTGAGATCCGACAACGGCCGCTCCGGTTCGGTCGTCATCGCGAGCAGCACCCGGGTGAATCGTTCGGTCAGCGCGGTGATGTCCTCKGCGCCGAACACCTCGGTGTCGTACTCGATGCGCAGCGTCAGATCCCGGCCGGGCTGGGCCTGCACGGTGAGGGGGTAATGGCTGGACTCCCGGGTGCTGACGTCGGTGACGCTCAGCTCGTGATCACCGGACAGTGCGGCGGTGTCCACCGGATAGTTCTCGTAGGCGAACATGGTGTCGAAGAGCTGGTCGTGCCCGGTGACCCGGTGAATGTCGTTGAGCGACAGATGCTGCTGGTCGAGGGTGTCGTTGTACGCACCGTGCAGCTGCTCGAGYAGGTCGACGGTGGAGGTGGCCGGGGTGATGCGCGCCCGCACCGGCAGCGTGTTGATGAACAGGCCGATCATGGACTGCACGCCGGGGACCTCGGCGGGCCTACCGGACACCGTGGTGCCGAAGGTGACATCGCGACGGCCGGTGAGCCAGCACAGCACCTGCGCGTACCCGGCCTGCAGCACGGTGTTGACGGTGGTGTGCCGGGCCCGCGCCAAAGCGGCCACCGCGTCGGCGATTCCGTCGGCGAGGGTGACGGTGTCCACCCGGCGCGGCCCGGGGCGGGTCCGGACCGCTGGACCCACCAGGGTGGGCTCGTCGAAGCCGGCGAAGAGTTCACCCCACACGGCACGCGCCGCATCGAGGTCACGGCCGGCCAGCCAGGTGAGGTAGCGGCGGTACGGCGTGGCAGCGGGCAGCCGGTGCCCGTGGTAGCCGGCGAAGATCTCCCCCAGCAGGATCGGCATGGACCAGCCGTCCAGCACGATGTGGTGATTGGTCAGCACGAACCGATGGCGTTCTGCCCCAAGCCGGATCAGCGTGGTGCGGAAGACGGTCTTCTCGGTGAGGTCGCAGACCGCGGCGCGCTCGGCCGCGCAGATCCGGTCGACCTCGACCGGATCCGGGTCGGCGGCGAGATCCACCTGCCGCCAGGCCGCGGTGGGCTGGGCGGGGATGATCTGTATCGGCGGCGACGCGTGGAAGCGTGCGGCGAGGTGTGGGTGGCGCTTGACCACGCCGCGCACCGCGGCCCGCAGCCGCTCCGCGTCGAGCGGGCCGGCCAGTTCGATGGCGACCTGCCCGGCGTACAGATCGTCGGTGCCCTCGGCGGTGGTGGCGTGGAACAACAGACCCTGCTGGACCGGTGTCAGCGGCAGCATGTCGGCGATCCGGTAGCGGTGTTGCAGCTCGTCGATCTGCTGCTGGCTCAGCTGCGCGGGGAAGATATCGGACGGGGTGAGGCCACCCCCGCCGGCCCGCACGTGCGCACAGATCCCGGCCAGGGCCTCGAGCCACAGCCGGCTCAGCCGGGAGACCTGCGTCTCGTCGAGTGCCGAGGGCGCCCAGGTCCATCCGGCGTGCAGCCGGGGACCGTCGGCCCCGTCCACCGTCGCGGCGTTGAGTTCCAGGGTGTGCATGAGCGGCATGGCGATGGCCGAGGCCGATTCGGTGAGCGACCAGTCTTCGCTCGGCCGCCACAGCTCGGAGAGGTCCGACGTGCCCGTCTGCCGCCCCAGATAGTTGAAGCCGATGGTCGGCTCGGGCGCCGTCAGGTGGACCTCATCGTTGAGATAGCGCAGGAGGCCGTAGCTCAGCGCGTCGGGCAGGGCCCGCAACTGTTCCTTGGCGTCCTTGATCACCGCGCCGAGTGCCGTGTCACCGGAGATGATCTGCGCCCAGGACAGCTCCCCCGCGCTCAGTTCGAGGGCCACCGGGGACTTCGTGGTGAACCAGCCGACGGTGCGGGACAGATCGAGATCGGCGGCGAGTTCCTCGTGGCGGCCGTGGCCCTCGACGTCGATGGCGATCGACGTCTGGGCGGTGAACTCCGCCGCGGCCAGGGCGAACCCGATCAGGAGGATGTCCTGGATCCCGGTATGGAACGCTGCCGGTGCGGCGGTCAGCAGGATGTCGGTGGTCTCGGTGTCCAGCTGTGCCGACATCCGGCCGGCGGTGGCGAAGGTGTCGGTGTCCGGACGTAGCGCGGGGAGCACCGAGGGTGTCTGCGCGACCCGCTGCCATGTCTCGGTGTGCGCGACGATCTCCGGCCGGTGCGCATGGTCGGTGAGCACCGCCGCCCACCGCTGGATCGAGGTGCCGCCGGCGGGCAGCTGTACCGGCTCCCCGGTCTGCAGCTGGGACCAGGCGATGTTGATGTCTTCCAGCAGGATTCGCCAGGACGCGGCATCGACCGCCAGGTGATGGATCATCACCGCCAGCTGTCCGGTGCTGGGTACCCACAGTGCGCGCAGCATCGCACCGGTGGCGGGGTCGAGTCCCGACCGGGCGTCGGCGAGTACCTCGTCGGTGAGGGCGCCGGCGTTGTGCAGGCAGTCGCGCGCGTCCACCGTTCCCGGTGGGTCCACCTGCAGGCCGGTGAGCTCACTGACCCGCAGCCGCAGCGCGCCGTGCCGGTCCAGCAGGGTCTGCAGCACCGCCAGCACATCGGCTTCGATGGCGCCCGCCGGCGCCTGCACCAGCATCGTCTGGTTGAACTCGGCGGTCGGTCCGTCAACCTCGTTGAGCCACCGCATGATCGGGGTCGCCGGCATCGGCCCGAAGCCCTCGTCGGCGACGGTATCGGTCTGGGCCGTCTCGACCACCCGGGCCAGCCGGGCCACCGTCTGTTCGACGAAGATGTCCCGGGTCCGGCAGGTCAGTCCGGCGGCCCGGGCCCGCGTCACGACCTGCATCGAGGAGATGCTGTCGCCGCCGAGATCGAAGAACGACTCGTCGACGCCCACCCGGTCGGCGCCGAGCACGTCGGCGTAGATGCCGGCCAGGACTTCCTCGACCGTGTTGCTCGGCGCCGCGTACTCGCCGCTGGTGTACTCGGGGGCCGGCAACGCACGCACATCGAGCTTGCCGTTGGGGGTGAGTGGCAGTTCGGCAACGGTGATCACCGCCGCCGGGATCATGTACCCCGGAAGGGTGTCGGCGAGCCCGGCGCGCACCGCCGCCGGGTCGGCCGTGCCGGTGATGTAACCGACCAGGCGTTTGTCCCCTGGGCGGTCCTCACGGGCGATCACCACCGCCTGGTCCACCCCGGTCCGGCCCGCCAAAGCGGTTTGCACATCGCCCAATTCGATCCGGTAGCCGCGAATCTTCACCTGCTCATCGGCACGACCGAGATAGTCCAGCTGTCCGTCGGCGCGCCACCGCACCAGATCCCCGGTGCGGTACATCCGCGCGCCGGCACCGGCGAACGGGCACGCCACGAACCGCGCGGCACTCAGCCCGCCACGGTTCACATAGCCGGCCGCCACGCCGCCTCCGGCGATGTACAGCTCACCGATCACGCCGGCCGGGACCGGCCGCAGCCAGGCGTCGAGCACGAACAGCGCGGCGCCGCCGGCCGGGGATCCGATCGGCACGACCGCCGTCGGCTCCGGTGTCAGTGGCGCGCTGATGGATGCGTAGATGGTGCCCTCGGTGGGACCGTAGGCGTTGATCACCGTTCTCGGCGCCCAGCGGTCGACCAGTTCGGCCGGGCAGGCCTCGCCGGCCACCACCAGTGTCACCCCGTCGAGACCGTCCGGCGCGAGAGCACCTGCCGCCGAGGGAGTCTGGCTCAGGACGTTCACCTGCTCGTCGAGGAGCAGTGTGCGCAGGTCCTCGGGTGCGCGTGCCACCGATTCGGGGATCACCACCAGTCGTCCGCCCTGCAGCAGTGCACCGAAGATCTCCCAGACCGAGACGTCGAAGGCCAGCGAGTGCCACTGCGACCAGACTCCGGTGCGGGGCAGCCCGGAATCCGGTGCGGTCAGCAGCACTGTCACGTTGCGGTGGCTGACGGCAACGCCTTTGGGCACGCCGGTGGTGCCCGAGGTGTAGATCAGGTACGCCAGATCGTCGGCGGCAGGTGCCGGCAGCGCGGTGTTGGGGTGATCGGCGACGGCGGCGTCGTGCACGTCGATGATGACGCCGTCATAGTCGGTCAGTTGTGCGCTGAGTGCGGCGGTGGTGACGACGGCCACCGGTGCGGCATCGCCTAGTACCACCGTGATCCGGGCCGGCGGCAGCGCCGGGTCGAGCGGCAGATAGGCGGCACCGGATTTGAGCACCGCCAGGATCGTGATGATCGCCTCGGCGGAACGTGGCATCAGAAGGGCCACCGTCCGCCCGGGCCGGGCCCCTTGTGCGGTGAGCAGATTCGCCATCCGGTTGGCGGCGTCGTCCAGTTCGGCGTAGGTCAGCGACCGGCCGTCGGTCCATCCCCCGTCGCTCCGCTCGCCCCGGCAACGCAGCGCCACCGCATCCGGGGCGCGGGTGACCGCGGCGGTGAACAGTTCCGGTATCGACGCGTCCGGGACGGCCCGGGTGAAAACGTCGCGGTGGCTCAGCGCGTCGAGGCGTTCCCGTTCGGCGTCGTCGAGCAGGTCCACCGCCGACAGCGCCAGGGCGGGCGCGGCGGTGGTGGCGGCCAGCACCCGCTCAAGGCGGTCGATCAGGGTCTCGATGGTGGCGGCATCGAACACATCCGTGCGGTATTCGACGGTGCCGCCGATCCCGGCCGGCTCGCCGTCCTCGGTCCACAACTCGCCCAGGGAGAAGGTGAGGTCCATGCGCGCGGTCTTGGTGTCCACCGGCAGCCGTTCGATCTGCAGCCCGCCCAGCGCCAGACCCGAGGTGGTCTGCCGGTGACCGGGCAGGTTCTGCCAGGCGAGCAGCACCTGCACCAGCGGATGATGGCTCAGGTTGCGGGTCGGGTTGAGCCGCTCCACGAGCACGTCGAAGGACACGTCCTGGTTCTCGTAGGCGGCCAGGCTGCGCTGCTGCACCTGCGCCAGCAGGTCGGCGAAGGTGGGGTCGCCGTCGATCTCGACCCGCAGCACCAGGGTGTTGACGAAGAATCCGACCAGGTCGTCGAGTGCGGCGTCGCGGCGGCCCGCGACCGGAACACCGACTGCCACATCGGAGGTCGCGCCGATCTTGCTCAGCAGCAGGGTGAGCGCCGTCTGCACCACCATGAAGCTGGTCGCGTTGTGTTCGCGGGCGATCCGGGCGATGCGGCGCTGCAACTCGGCGGGCCAGGCGACCGTGACGACGGCTCCGCGCTGCCCGGCGACCAGGGGGTAGAGACGGTCGGTGGGCAGCTGCAGCCGCTCGGGCAGGCCGGCCAGCGCGCTCTCCCAGTAGGCCAGTTGCCCGGCGATGGCGCTGTCCGCGGTGTCCAGTTCGCCGAATTGTGCTCGCTGCCAGAGGGTGTAGTCCACGTACTGCACCGGTAGCGGCACCCAGTCCGGGGCCTGCCCGGCGCTGCGGCTTGCGTAGGCCACGCTGAGGTCCCGGGCCAGCGGTGTCATCGACCAGCCGTCGGCGGCGATGTGGTGTACCGCCGCCACCAGTACGTGCACATCGGGTTGTACCCGGAAGAGACTGGCCCGCAGGGGGATCTCGGCGGACAGGTCGAAGGCGTAGCGCGCGGCGGCGCCGACCGCCTCATCCAGCCGGCCTGCCGGCCAGTCGGTGGCATCGGTGAACTGCCAACCACATTCGGCCCGGTCGGCCGGCAGCACCACCTGCTGCGGTATCCCGTCGGGTGCCACCAGCAGGGTGCGCAGGCTCTCGTGCCGGGCGATGACATCGTTCAGCGCGGCGTGCAGCGCATCGATGTCGAGGTCGCCGCGTAGCCGCAGTGTCGTCGCCATGTTGTACACCGCCGACGGGCCCTGCAACTGCTCGAGGAACCACAACCTGTTCTGCGCGAACGACAGCGGGATGACCGCGGGACGTTCGCCGGCCACCAGCGGCTCCAGTCGCCCGGCGTCCTCGCCGATGCGCGGTGCCAGCTCCGCGACGGTGGGCGCCTCGAAGATGGTGCGCACCGCGAGGTTGGCGTGCAGGCTGCTGTTGATGGCGGCGATCAGCCGCATGGCGGTGATGCTGTCACCGCCGAGGTCGAAGAAGGAATCGTCGGAACCGACTCGCTCCACGCCGAGAAGCTGGGCATAGATACCGGCCAGGATCTCTTCGACGGCGCCGGTCGGGGCGCGGTACACCCCGGCGGCGTAATCGGGCGCCGGTAGCGCCCGGGTGTCGAGTTTGCCGTTGGCGGTGAGCGGCAGCGCCGCCAGCACCACGATGGCGGCGGGAACCATATAGCCAGGCAGCCGGGTACTGAGCGCGGTACGCACATCCACCGGGTCCACGGTGCCGGTGAGGTAACCGACCAGGCGCTTGTCCCCGGGACGGTCTTCACGGGCGATGACGACAGCCTGGTCCACCCCGGCGACGTCCGCCAAAGCGGTCTGCACATCGCCCAATTCGATGCGGTAACCGCGGATCTTCACCTGCTCATCGGCGCGGCCCAGGTAATCCAGCTGACCGTCGGCACGCCAGCGCACCAGGTCCCCGGTGCGATACATCCGCTCGCCCGCGCCGGCGAACGGGCACGCCACGAAGTGCGAGCCGGTCAGCGATCCGCGGCCCAGATAACCTGCGCCCAGTCCGGCACCGGCCACATACAGTTCGCCGACCACGCCGACCGGCACCGGTCGCAGCCAGGCGTCCAGCACGAACAGCGCGGCGTGCGGGACCGGTGACCCGATCGGCACATTGCCCGGCTCGGCGCCCAGCGGGGCGCTGATCGTGACGCACATGGTGGTCTCGGTGGGGCCGTAGGCGTTCAGCATGGTTCGCCCCCCGGAGGTCCACTTCTGCACCACCTCCGGTGAGCAGGCCTCGCCGACGGCGACCAGCACGGTCGATTCCAGCCCTTCGGTCGGTAGCACCGCTGCGGCCGAAGGGGTTTGGGTGAGTACGGTGACGCCCTCGGCGACGACCACCGCGTGCAGTTGCTCGACATCCGGGACCACCACGACACGGCCGCCGCGCAGCAGCGGCGCGAAGATCTCCCAGACGGACACGTCGAAGGCCAGCGAGTGCGCGTGGCTCCACACCGACCCCTCGGGCAGCCCGCGGTGCGGTGCGCCGAGCAGCTGGCTGACATTGGCGTGGGTCAGCCCGACGCCCTTCGGCACCCCGGTGGTACCCGAGGTGTAGATCAGGTAGGCGAGGTTGTCGGCGGCCGGCACCGGCAGCGGCGTACTGACACCGCCGTCGGGCATGGCGTCGATGTCGATCACCGCGCCACCGAAACCTGGTAGCAGGCCTACGAATTCGTGGTTGGACACCGCGGCGACCGGTGTTGCGTCGGACAGCACGAACGCGATGCGTTCGGCGGGCCAGGCCGGATCGATCGGCAGGTAGGCCGCCCCGGTCTTGAGAATGGCCAACATCGCGGAGATCGCCTCGGCCGAACGCGACAGCAGCAGCGCCACGGTCTGCCCCGGTCCCGCACCGTGCCGGATCAGCAGGTGCGCCAACCGATTCGAGGCGTCGTCGAGGGCTGCGTAGGTGAGCGACCGGTCGCCGCTGACCGCCACCGCGTCGGGGGTGCGCGCGACGTGGCGGCCGAACAGTTCCGGTATCGAGATCGCGGTGGGAGCGCCGTCGAGCGCGGCCATGTTGCCGAACGCGCGCAGCCGTGACATCTCGTCGTCGTCGAGGACATTCAGCGCCGCCAGCGTCCGGGCGGGATCGGCGGTCATCGCCGTCAGCACCCGGCCCAGGCGGTCGACGAGGGCGGTCACGGTTGCCGCGTCGAACACGTCGGTGCGGAACTCGACGATGCCGCCGATGCCGGCGGGGTCTCCGGTGTCCGTCCAGCGTTCGGCGAGGGAGAACGCCAGATCCATGCGCGCGGTTCGGGTGTCGACCGGCAGCGGGCTGATCTCCAGGTCGCCGAGCACCAGCCCGGCAGCGGTATCGGCGTGCTGCCAGGGCAGGTTCTGCCAGCCCAGCATGACCTGGATCAGCGGGTGATGGGTGAGGCTGCGGGCGGGATTGAGCCGTTCGACCAGCACCTCGAACGGCACGTCCTGATGTTCGTAGGCGGCCAGGCTGCTGGTGCGCACCCGGTCCAGCAGATCGGCGACGGACGGATTGCCTGCGAGATCGACCCGCAGCACCAGGGTGTTGACGAAGAAGCCGACGAGATCGTCGAGGGCGGTGTCGGAGCGTCCCGCGATCGGGAATCCCACGGCCACATCGGAGCTGGCGCTCAGCTTTGACAGCAGCACCGCCAGGGCGGCCTGCACGACCATGAAGCTGGTGGCGTTGTGCGCGGTGGCGACCCGGGCGATCTGCTGCTGCAACTCGGCGGGCCAGTCGACATCGACGGTGGCGCCGCGGTGGTCCGCCACCGCCGGGTACGGGCGGTCCGTAGGCAGATCGAGGTGCTCCGGTATCCCGGTCAGGGCCTCTTCCCAGTACCCCAGCTGCTCGCTGATCGGGCTGTCCGGGTCGCCGAGCTCACCCAGTTCGCCGCGCTGCCACAGGGTGTAATCGACGTACTGCACCGACAGCGGTTCCCACTGTGGCGGTTTCCCGGCGGACCGGCTCGCGTAGGCGGTGCCCAGGTCGGTGACCAAGGGCCGCAGCGACCATCCGTCGGCCGCGATGTGGTGTACCACGGCCACCAGCAGGTGCTCCTCCGCAGCGACACGGAAAAGACCGGCGCGCAGCGGTATCTCGGACGCCAGGTCGAAGGCGTACTGGGCCACCGCACTCACGGCCTCGTCCAGCCGGTCGGCCGTCCAGCCGGTGGCATCGACGGTGTCCCAGCCGATCTCGATGGCGTCGGCCGGGAGAATCACCTGTTGCGGGATGCCCTGCGTCGAGGCGAAGATGGTGCGCAGGCTCTCATGCCGGGCCACCACGTCGGCCATCGCGGCGCGCAGCGCGTCGGTGTCGAGCCGGCCGCGCAGCCGCAGCGCGACGGCGATGTTGTAGATGGGTGACGGGCCCTGTAGCTGGTCGACGATCCACAACCGGTTCTGCGCGAAGGACAATGGGATCGCCGGCGGTCGCTCGACCGGCACCAGGGGCGCCTTACGGGAACCGCCGAGATCGACCCGCAGTGCCAGCTGTGCGACGGTGGGTGCCTCGAAGACCGTGCGGACCGGCAGGTCGGCGCTCAGCGCGGTGTTGACGGCCGTGATGAGCCGCATGGTGGACAGCGAGTCGCCACCCAGGTCGAAGAACGAGTCGTCGACGCCGACCCGCTCCACACCGAGGGTTTCGGCGAAGATGTCGGCGAGGGTCCGCTCGACCGCCCCGGCGGGCGCCCGGTAGCGGGTGGTCTCGTGGTAATCCGGCGCCGGCAGCGCCCGGGTGTCGAGCTTGCCGTTCACCGTGACCGGCATCTCCGGCACGCCGATCACCGTGGACGGGACCATGTAGCCCGGCAGCCGTTCGGCCAGGGCTGCTCGTGCGGTGAGCGGGTCCGCGGAACCGGTGATGTAACCCACCAGCCGTTTGTCGCCGGGGGTGTCTTCGCGGGCGATGACGACGGCTTGTTCCACGCCCTCCACTGCGGCCAGCGCGGATCGCACCTCGCCGAGTTCGATGCGGTAGCCGCGGACCTTCACCTGCTCATCGGCGCGGCCGAAGTAGTCGAGCTGGCCGTCGGCGCGCCAGGAGACCAGGTCGCCGGTGCGATACATCCGGGTGCCCGGTTCGCCGAACGGGCAGGCCATGAAACGGGTTGCGGTCAAGGAGGTCCGGCGCCAGTACCCGGCTCCCACGCCGCGGCCCGCCAGATACAGCTCGCCGACCACCCCGGGCGGCACCGGCCGCAGCCATTCGTCGAGCACGAAGAACGCGGCGCCCGCGGTCGGGGAACCGATCGGCGGCGCACCGGACCCGGCGGCCAGCGGGGTGCTCTTGCAGGCCCACATGGTGGTCTCGGTCGGGCCGTAGACGTTGACCATGACGCGCCCGGGCGCCCATCGGTCCACGAGTTCCGGCGCGCAGGCCTCCGCGCCGATCACCAGTGCCGCATCCACGCCCTCGGTGGGCAGTACCGCTGCCGCCGAGGGGGTCTGGGTCAGCACGGTGACCTGTTCGCTGATCAGCAGGGCGTGGAAGTCCGGCGCGGAACGGGCGATGTCGTCGGGCACCACGACCAGGCGTCCGCCGTGCAGCAGCGCCGCCCAGATCTCCCACACCGAGAAATCGAAGGCATAGGAGTGGAACTGGGTCCAGACCTGTCCCGGTGAGAGTTCGATACCGATGTCGAGTCCGTCGAACAGCTGGACCACGTTGCCGTGTTTGACGGCAACACCTTTGGGAACGCCGGTGGTGCCGGAGGTGTAGATGATGTGCGCGATGTCCTCGGGGGTGGGTCCGTCGGGCACGGGGGTCGCCGTCACGGCGCGGGTGGGGTCGGCGCAGTCGTCGCATTCGATGACCTGGACGCCGGCAACCCGGCCGGCCAGCGCCGAGGTCGTGAGCACGGCGACCGGGCCGGCGTCGTCGAGCATGAAGTCGATGCGGGCCGGCGGCAGAGCGGGATCCATCGGCAGGTAGGCCGCACCGGATTTGAGCACCGCCAGGATCGCCACGATCGCCTCGGCGGACTTCGGGAACAACAGCGCCACACACCGTCCCGGACCCGCGCCCCGGGCGATGAGCAGTTGTGCCAGGCGGTTGGCGGCCTGGTCCAGATCGGTGTAGGTCAGCGATCGTCCACCGTGCACCACCGCGACGGCATCCGGTGTGCGGGCGACCTGCGCGCTGAATCTGGCCGGTACGGTCGACCCGGCGTAGGGCACGCCCAGGACCGTGCGGTTGCCCCACTGATCGAGCCGGGCACGTTCGCCGTCGTCGAGCAGATCCATCGAGGACAGCCGGCGCTGCGGATCGGTGGTGAGTGCCGAGAGCAACCGCTCCAACCGGCCGACCAGGGCGTGCACGCCTGCGGCATCGAAGATGTCGGTGCGGTATTCGACCGTGACGTCCAGACCGTCGGGGTCGCCGTCGGTGGTCCAGCGCTCCCCCAGCGAGAACGCGAGGTCCATGCGGGCGGTCTCGGTGTCCACCTGCAGCGGGGTGACCTGCAGGTCCCCGAGCGCCAGTCCGGCGGCATCGCCGGGCTGCCAGGCGAAGTTCTGCCAGCCCAGCAGCACCTGGACCAGCGGGTGCCGGGTCAGGCTGCGCGCCGGGTTCAGCCGCTCGACGAGCACTTCGAAGGGCACATCCTGATGCTCATAGGCGGCCAGGCTGCGCCCGCGCACCTGTGCCAGCAGGTCGGAAAAGGTGGGGTCGCCCGCCACGTCGACGCGCAGCACCAGCGTATTGACGAAGAAGCCGACCAGTTCGTCGAGCGCGGTATCGCGCCGCCCGGCGATCGGAAAGCCCACCGCCACATCGGTTGTCGCGCTGATCTCGGCCAGCAGCGCGGCGAACGCCGCCTGGATGACCATGAAGCTGGTGGCGTTGTGTTCGCGGGCCACCCGGCGCACCTGTTGCTGCAGATCGACCGGCCACTGCAGGGCCACCCGGGCACCGTGATGATCGGCCACCGGCGGGTACGGACGGTCGGTGGGAAGCTGCAGCTGCTCAGACATCCCGGCCAGGGCGGTCTCCCAGTAGGCCAGCTGCGCGGCGATCGCGCTCTGATCGTCGTCGAACTCACCCAGTTGGGCGCGCTGCCAGAGCGTGTAGTCGACATACTGGACGGGCAGCGGTGCCCATCCCGGCGCCTGGCCCACATACCTGCTGGCGTAGGCCAATCCGAGATCGCGCACCAGCGGAGTGACCGACCAGCCGTCGGCGGCGATGTGGTGTACGACGGCCACCAGGATGTGTTCGCCGTCGCTGAGCCGGAAGAGTGAGGCATGGAACGGGATGTCGGTGGCCAGATCGAAGGTGTGCCGCGCCGCGGCGCCCACCGCGTCGTCGAGCTGATCGGCCGGCCACCGGCCGGCATCGACGGTGTCCCAGCCGATGTCGGCGTCCTCGGCGGGGATGACGACCTGCTGGGCCGTTCCCTGCGGTGCCACGAACCGGGTGCGCAGCGATTCGTGACGGGCCACCACATCGTTGAGTGCCAGCCGCAGCGCGTCGGCGTCCAGGTGCCCGCGCAGCCGCAGGGCCACCGCGAGGTTGTAGATCGGTGACGGTCCCTGTAGTTGGTCGAAGAACCACAACCTGTTCTGCGCGAAGGACAACGGGATGACATCAGGGCGGTCGGCGGCCACCAGGGGTTCCAGCCGCCCGGCGTCGCCGCCGATGCGCGGCGCCAGCTCCGCGACGGTCGGCGCCTCGAAGATGGTGCGCACCGACAGGTCGGCGTCCAGGCTGGTGTTGATGGCGCCGATGAGGCGCATCGCCGACAGCGAATCGCCACCGTGGTCGAAGAACGAGTCGTCGACACCGACCCGCTGCAGGCCCAGCACCTGGGCGTAGATGTCGGTGAGGATCTCCTCGACCGCACCCGAGGGGGCCCGGTATCCGTCGCCGTCGCCGTATTCGGGCGCCGGCAGAGCTTTTCGGTCGAGTTTGCCCGAGGAGGTCAGGGGCATCTCGTCGAGCACCAGGATGTGCGGCGGCACCATGTAGTCGGGCAGCCAGGCGCTCAGCCGTCGGCGGACCGCGCTGATCTTGGTGGCGCTGTGCGGTTCGTTGGCGTGCACCGCGTGCGGTGTCGGCAGGTACACGTCGGTGAGCGCGGGTGCCGCGGTGCCGGTGGGGGCGACAAAGACGGCGTCCATGGTGCCCGGTGCCGCGCCCCAGGTGACGGCGACGTGGTAGCCGGTATCTTCACCGAGGCGGTACAGCGCTTCGGGTGTGAAGCCGGCCGTCTGCGCGGGCTCGGCGGTGACCTGTCCGTCCGCCAGTGACTGTTCGAGCAGGACATCGGAGATCACCCCGGTGCGCGGGATACCGCTGACCCGAACGGCATCGGGGCAGTGCTCCGCCAGCCGTGCGTGCAGCTCGGCGAGACTGGCACATCCCGCGACCCATCCGTGGGTGGGGACGCCGGCCAGGGAGCGCACCGGGCCGGGCCCCTTGTGGATGGTGACGTCGTAGCGGTAGCGGCTCAGTTCGTTGTCGGCGGTGCCACGCTTGACCTGAATGTCGACGCCCGCGGCCGCCGCATGATTGTCGGCCCAGCTGGTGAAGAACTCCGGGGCCAGCAACAGCTCCGGCTCACCCAGTACTGCATGCTGCACGCGCTGGCGGATGACGGCGGCATCCAGACCCGCCGAGGCGTGCCGGGCCAGCGCGATCCCGGTCTGGAAAGCGTTCTGCAGACTGTGGTTCCGGACGTCACCGACGAACAGGGTGCCGCCGGGAGCGAGCAGCTCCATGGCGTTGTCGATGACCTCGGTGAGATAGCCCGCGTTCGGGAAGTACTGGATGACGGAGTTCACCACGATGGTGTCGAAGTGCCCGCGCGGCAGCCCGTCGGTGACATGGGCGGGCCGCGCGAGCAACTGCACCCGGTCACGCCAGGCAATCTCGTTGTCCTGCAGAGATTGTGCGATCGCATCGACGACGACGGCGGAGATGTCGGTCGCGACGTACTGGTCGCAGTGCCCGGCGACCTGGGACAGCAGCAGACCCGACCCCACACCGATCTCCAGTACCCGCCGCGGCTGCAGCGCCAGGATGCGGTCGACAGTGCCGGCCCGCCACTCCCGCATCTCGGCGAGCGGGATCTCCGCTCCGGTGTAGCTGCTGTTCCAGCCCCGGAAGTCCTCGCCGAACCCGGGCGCCTCGATGTCGGCGGCGTAGAGCTCGTCGTAGATGCTCTGCCATTCCTCCACGATCTCGGTGTCGTGCCCGGTGTCGCGGTTGGTGTCGGTGGCGTGCTCGAAGGTGATGTAGGCGACCAACTGCGAGCCCGCGGTGCCGTCATGCACGGTGGCGGCGGCCTGGCTCACCTGCGGGCAGGCCAGCAGCGCGCTCTCGATCTCCCCGAGTTCGATGCGCTGTCCGCGAAGTTTGATCTGGGTGTCGACCCGCCCCTGATAGTCCAGGGTGCCGTCACTGTTCCAGCGGGCCAGATCACCGGTGCGGTAGAGCCGTTCGCCCGCAGCGCCGTGGGGATCGGCGACGAACCGCTCCGCCGTCAGCCGCGCCCGCCCCACATACCCGTGCGCGAGCGCCGGCCCGGCCAGATACAGTTCGCCCACCACACCGGCGGACACCGCACGCAGCTGGGCATCGAGCACCAGTGTCCGCATACCGGGGATCGGGGATCCGATGTTGACGGGCCGGTCGGGCGACAGCGGGGTGCCGGTGGCCCAGATGGTGGCCTCGCTGGGGCCGTAGGCGTTGAACATCCGCCGGCCCGGTGACCAGGCCTGCACCAGTTCGTCGGGGCAGGCTTCACCGCCGGTGATCAATGTGGTCAGGTGCGGCAGGCGGGCCCGGTCCAGGGAGGCCGCCACCGTCGGGGTCAGCAGGGTTGCGCTGACCTGCTGCCGGTGCGCCAGCTCGGTCAGCGCTTCCCCGGCGTACACGTCCTTGGGCGCGACCACCAGGGCGGCACCGGCACCGGTGGCCATCAGGATCTCGAACAGCGACGCATCGAAGGTGGGGGCGGCGACCAGCAGCACCCGGGATTGTGCGGCGAGCCCGTACATATCCCGTTGGGCGGCAGCGAATCCGAGCAGGCCGGCATGGCTGACCGCCACACCCTTGGGTTCACCGGTGGAACCCGAGGTGAAGATGACGTAGGCGGTGCCGTCGGTGTCCAGCGGCGCCAGTCGGTCGTCGTCGGTGATCTCGTCGACGCGCTGCCCGGACAGGTCCAATTCGTCGATGCGCAGCACCGGGCGCGCCCCGGAGCCGGCGACGGTGTCGGTGCCACACGTCAGCACGCAGACGGCGTCCACCGAATCCAGCACGGTGACAATGCGTTCCACCGGGTGGGCGCGGTCGATGGGCACGTAGGTGCCGCCGGCCTTGAGCACGGCCCACCAGGCCGCGACGAGCTCGGCGGTCCGGTCGACCGCCACCCCGACGGCGCGCTCCGGTCCGACACCGGCCCCGATCAGGGTGCGCGTCAGCCGGGTCGACCATTCGTCCAATTCGCGGTAGGTCAGGTTGCGTTCACCGTCGATGACCGCGGGCGCGTCCGGGTCGGCGGCGACCGCCGCGGCGAGCAGCTGTGTCGCGAGGCCGACAGGCGCCTCGGCGCCCGCGCCGGACCACTGGGCCAGCCGTCGCTGCTCGGCCTCATCAAGGGTGTTGATGGACAACACCTTCCGGGTCGGATCGGCGGCCATCTCTGCCAGCAGCCTGCGCATCCGCCCGATCAGCGTCTCGATGCCCTGCGCGGTGAAGACTTCGGTGTCGTATTCGACGTGCAGGTTGAGCTCGGTGCCCGGGATCGCTTCGACGGTCAGCGGGTAGTGGTTGAACTCGCGGTTGGTGAACCCCTCGATCGCCAGGTCATCGGCGCCCAGCGGCGCCCCGGTGTCGACCGGGTAGTTCTCGTAGACGAACAGGCTGTCGAACAGCTGCTCGTGTCCGGTGGCGCGGTGGATCTCACTGAGCGCCAGGTGCTGATGGGACAGGGTGTCGTTGTGCGCGGTATGCAACTGCTCGAGCAGATCCGCGGTGCTGGTGCTCGCGGTGATGTTGGCGCGCACGGGCACGGTGTTGATCAGCAGGCCCACCATCGACTCGGCATCGGCCATCTCGATCTGGCCGAGCCGGGATCGGGCGGTGCCGAAGGCGACATCGTGCCTGCCGGTCAGCGATGTCAGCAGCACGCCCCAGGCGCCCTGCAGCACGGTGCTGACGGTGGTGCGGCAGGACCGGGCCAGTTCGCCGAGAGCCTGTGTGGTCGCGGCGGGTACCTGGAAGGACGCAAAACCGCGCTGCCCGAGGCCCAGTCGGTCCTGGCGCCGGTCCGGTGAGCCCAGCAGCGTGGGGGTGTCGAACCCGGCGAGCGCCTGCTGCCAGGCCGCGCGGGCGGCGTCGAGGTCCCGGTCGGCCAGCCAGGTGAGG
Source organism: Mycobacterium sp. P4_H6 (assembly GCF_056400845.1). Classification (NCBI taxonomy): domain Bacteria; kingdom Bacillati; phylum Actinomycetota; class Actinomycetes; order Mycobacteriales; family Mycobacteriaceae; genus Mycobacterium; species Mycobacterium sp. P4_H6. The sequence goes on from NZ_JBFUKN010000010.1 coordinate 22,855, forward strand.
AAGCCCCGGTAGGACGCCGCGGCGGGCAGGCGCTGCCCGGCGTAGCCGGCGAAGATCTCGCGCAGCAGGATGGGCATCGACCAACCGTCGAGCAGGATGTGATGGTTGGTGAGGATGAACCGGTGCCGTTTCTCACCGATGCGGATCAGCACGGCACGGAAGGCCGCCTGGTTCGCGAGATCACCGACGGCGACACGTTCCTCCGCGCACAGCCGCTCGATGGTGTCCTCGCCGGCCAGGCCGGTGAGATCGAGGAACTTCCAGGCGATCTCCGGATCCTCGAGCAGGATCTGCACCGGCTCGTCATAGCCCTGGATGAATTGCGCCGCGAGGTGCGGATGCCGGGCGACCACGGCGCGGACCGCGTCGCGCATCCGGTCCGGGTCGAGCGTGCCGGTCAAGGTGAAATCGAGTTGCACCGAGTACATCTCGGCCGACATCTCGGAGTGCGCGCTGCCCGTGTGGAACAGCAGTCCCTGCTGCAGCGGTGTCAACGGCAGGATGTCGGCGATCCGGTACCGGCCCTGCAGCTCATCGATCTGCGGTTGGCTCAGCTTCGCGGGAGCGATGTCGGACGGGGTGAGCCCTCCCCCGCCGCTGCGCACATGCGCGCAGATGCCGGCCAGCGCCTCGAACCACAGGCCGCTCAACCGGGTGATCTGCTCCTGGTCGAGCACCGAGGGGGCCCAGGTCCAGTCGGCCAGCAGTTGGGGCCCGTCCGCGGTCTCCAAGGTGGCGGCGTTGAGTTCGACGGTGTGCACCAGCGGCATCGGCACCGCGGCGGCCGCGCCGGTGAGCGACAGCGCCTCCGGGCCGATGCGCCACACATCGTCGCCGCCGTGGACGGCCGAGTTACCAAGGCGGCCCAGATAGTTGAACCCGATCGACGGATCGGGCCCGTCGAGGTCGATCTCGTCGTTGAGGTAACGCAGCAGGCCGTAGGTCAACGGGTGCGGGAGGGCGCGCAGTTGTTCCTTGGCGTTCTTGATGACTGCGCCGAGCGGTGACGCACCGGCGCACACCTGGGACCAGGGCAGCCCGTCGGCGGACAGGGCCACCGGGTACTTGGTGGTGAACCAGCCGACGGTCCGGGACAGGTCGACGTCCTCGCCGAGTTCTTCGTGCCGGCCGTGACCTTCGACGTCGATGCCGACGGGGGCGCCGGTTCCCAGGAACTCCGAGATCGCCAGCGCGAATCCGATCAGCAGGATGTCCTGCACGCCGGCATGAAACGCGGCGGGCGCGGCGCCGAGCAGGATGCGGGTGTTCTCCGCATCCAGCGTCGCCGACAGCCGTCCGGCGCTGGTGAAGGTGTCGGTCTCGGGTTGCGCGGCGGGCAGCGCGGACGGAACCGCGAGTTGCCGCCAGGTGTCGGCGGCCTCGATGACCGCGGGCTGCTGGGCATGCTCGGCGAGCACCGTGGCCCACCGCTGAAATGACGTGCCATCGGCCACCAGCTCGACGGGCTGCCCGGCGAGCCGCTGGGCCCACGCGATATTGAGGTCTTCCACCAGGATTCGCCAGGAGACGCCATCGACGGCCAGGTGGTGGACGATCAGCACCAGCTGGCTGCTCGTGGGTATCCACAGCGCGCTGAGCATGGCACCGGCGGCCGGATTCAGGTGGGCGCGCGCAGCCCGGACCGCCTCGTCGGTGAGCGCGTCCACGGTGTGCAGGCAGCTTTGCGCATCCGCCGCGCCGGGCTCGGGGATCGCCAAGGTGCCGTCGGCGCCGACGCGCAGCCGCAGCGTGGCGTGCCGGTCGAGCAAGGCCTGCAGCAGGTCCCGCGCATCGTCGGCGGTGGCACCGGACGGGGCCTGCACCACCATGGTCTGGTTGAACTCGTCGGCCCAGTCGCCGGCGCCGCCGAGGTCTGCCAGCCACCGGATGATCGGCGTCGCGGGCACCGGGCCGATGCCCTCGTCGACCGGGCCGGCGTCATCACGGCCCGCGACCACACGGGCCAGCCGCGCCACGGTTTCCTCGACGAAAATGTCGCGCGGCCGACAGGTCAGCCCGGCGGCCCGGGCCTTCGCGGCAACCTGCATGGACATGATGCTGTCGCCGCCCAATTCGAAGAACGAATCGTCGACACCGACCCCGTCCAAACCGAGTACCTCGGCATAGATTCCGGCGAGCAGTTCCTCGGTCGCGGTCTCGGGTGCCCGGTGCAGCCCGCCCGTGTACCCCGGTGCGGGCAGGGCCCGGACGTCCAGCTTGCCGCTGGAGGTCAACGGCAGTTCCGCCAGCACGACCACCGCGGTCGGCACCAGGTAGCCGGGCAGCCGGGCGGCCAGCGTCGCGCGGGCCTGCGCCGGGTCCACGGTGCCGGTGACGTAACCGACGAGTCGTTTGTCGCCGGGGCGGTCCTCCCTGGCGATCACCACCGCCTGCTCGACCCCGTCGACCTCCGCCAAAGCCGTTCGGACCTCGCCGAGTTCGATCCGGTAGCCGCGAATCTTCACCTGGTCATCGGCGCGCCCGACGTAACGCAGCTGACCGTCGGCGCCCCAGTACACGAGGTCGCCGGTCCGGTACATGCGTTGCCCGGCACCCGCGAACGGGCAGGCCACGAACCGCGATCCGGTGAGCTCGGAGCGACCCAGATACCCCATACCCACACCGGCGCCCGCGACGTACAGTTCGCCGACCACACCGGGTGCCACCGGCTGCAACCAACCATCGAGCACGAACACTGCTGATCCGGCCACCGTGGAGCCGATCGGGGCCGCACCGCCGCCGGCAATCAGCGGCGCGCTCACGGCCACGTAGATCGTCGTCTCGGTCGGCCCGTAGGCGTTGATCATCACCCGGCCCGGCGCCCACCGGTCGACCACGTCGGCGGGGCACGCCTCGCCACCCATGACCAGGGCCGTCGACTCCAGCCCCGCGTAGGGCAACATGCCGATGGCGGAGGGTGTTTGGGTGAGGACGTTGACACGCTGGTGGACGAGGTAACGGTTCAACTCGTCGGGTTCGCCGACGACCGATTCGGGCACCACGACCAGCCGGCCGCCGCGCAGCAGCGCGGAGAAGATCTCCCAGACCGAGAAGTCGAAGGAGTAGGAATGCCAGTGCGACCAGGCCTGTTCGGATGGGAGGCCGCCATCCTGGGAGGCGATCAACTGGGTCAGGTTGCGGTGCGTGATGGCCACACCCTTGGGGGTTCCGGTCGTGCCGGAGGTGTAGATGACGTAGGCGATGTCGTCGGGTGCGACCACGGACGTGACCGGCCCCGCTTTGGCGCTGGTTTCGCCGATATCGATGATCTGGCCGTCGAATTCGCCGAGCAGGCCGGCAAGGGCCGCGGTGGTGATGGCGGCCGATGGTGCGGCGTCGGTCAGCATGAATGCGATACGCGCCGCGGGCAGCGACGGGTCGATCGGTAGGTAGGCGGCACCGGCCTTGAGGATCGCCATGATTGCCGTGACCGCTTCGGCCGTCCGCGGCAGCAGCATGGCCACCCGCTGTCCCGGTCCGACGCCGCTGCCGAACAGTCGGTGCGCCAGCTGATCCGACGCCTCGTCGAGTTCAGCGTAGGTCAGCGAGGACTGTACGGCGCTGACGGCGACAGCCTCGGGGCGGTCGGCGACCTGGGCGGCGAACATCGCCGGGATCGAGGTCGTGTCGGCACCGGCCCCGTCGAGAGCCGACCAGTTACCCAGCGCGGCCAGCGCCGCGCGATCGGGTTCGGCCAGCGGGTCGACCGACGACAGTGGGCGCCCCGGGTTCGCGGCCATGCTCGCCAGGACGCGTTCCAGGTGCTCCACGAAATCGGCGACGGGAGTCGTCGAGAACGGTTGGGCGGCGCCGAATGTGCTGAGCAGTAGTTCGTCGCCGGCCCCGGTGAACATGAATCCGGAACCGCGCCCGAGACTGGATGTCAGGGATGCCGTCGCGGTCGCTCCACCGAAGGGCACGGTGAACGCGGACGGTAGGAAATCGAGCACCGGGCGGTCGGCGACCTCTCCCGGAGCGCGTTTGTTGATTTCGCGTTCCAGGGCCTCCACCGGAAATCTCTGGTGTTGCAGGGCTTCCTGAATGCGCGTGTCGACATGCGCGCAGAATTCGGACACCGGCGTGGTCGGAGATACCTGAAGCACCAGCGGAACCACCCCGGCCACCATGCCGGGCAGAGTTTTCGATTCGGGTTCGACGCGACGACTGACCGGGAAATCGAAGACGACCTCATCCCCGTCGGCACACCAACCGCGCAGCATCAGTGCGCAGGCGGCGGTGATCACCGATGACCGTGCCATATGCCACTTCTGGCTCAGTTTCTCGACGCCGGCCAGAATTCCCGGGTCCAGCGGGATTCGTTCCAATGTCTGACCGTGATCGCCGTCATTCGCACTGTGCGAAGGGCCGTGATCAAAACCGCTGCCGTTCGGCAGGTGGCCTTGCCAATATTGCTGATCGTCGGTGTAGGAATCCGAACTCTCATAATTGCTTTCGCATTCAAGGAGTTCGTTCAGGGAACCGAAGACCGTGGGAGTAATGGGAGCGCCCGAGACGGCGGCGGAATATATCGAAGCCATCCGCTGACAGACCAGCACCATGCCCACTCCGTCGATGACGATGTGGTGGCAGCAGACGAATAGATAATTCTTTGTCGCGCCGGCCCGGAATAACACGAATTTGAACAGCTTGTCATCGAGCGGCATGGGGGTGCGTTGTATCGCCACGGCCATCCCGAGCGCTTCCTGCGCGGGATTGTCGGATTTGCGCACATCGATGACCGTCAGTTCGGCTGGGGCGTCGTCGATGCGTTGCTGAAACACCTCGCCGTCGGCTTCGAAGAAGCCGACCCGAAGCGGTTCGGACTCCTCGACCGCCCGGCGGATCGCCCACTTCAGGGCCCTGCGATCGAGCATCCCGTCGATCTCGACGAAGAGACCGAGCTGCCACTCAGCGGCGGACTGCCCCGTCTCCTGCGCCAGCCAGATGTCCAGCTGTGCGCGCGTGATCGGTAACGCTGATTCCCCGAGTTCCATCCCCACCCTCGAATCGCGACGTTCTGGTCATCAGCCTGGTTGTTTGGCGGCCAACCGGTCGCGCAGACTCTTCGGCCGGATGTCGGTCCATTCCCGTTCGATGTACTCCAGACACGCCGCTCGATCGTCCTCGCCGAACACCACTCGCCACCCGTCCGGGACGTCAGCGAATGTCGGCCACAGGCTGTGTTGCTCCTCGTCGTTGACCAACACGACGAAGCGACCCTTCTCGTCATCGAACGGGTTCGTGCTCACACTGCCCTCCAAAGGAATTGACGGATATAACAATTCGCCGGCATTGATCTTGTGGCCGCCACGGCGCCGGCAATCGCCGCGTCGGCCGAATAATTCCCTGGACCCGCCATCGCGTACCGGATCGGCAGCACACTGCCACTTTTCGGGAGCTGGTTCACGTTGCCAGACCTGGCCGTAGCGGAGCGGCTCCTCGGAGATTCCATGAGGAGTGGGGCAGTCAGACCCGCATTGGTCAAAGCAACAACTACTTTCTCCGTCACACAGAGCAACAAACACCGGGCGGTCGCCGGAGCGGATTCCGCTGCCGTGAAATTCGGTTCCACTGTCGCTGTGGCAACCATCCCGATTCGAGCCTACACAATCTCACATTGCCGTCGAATGCAGTCAATGCACAAACCGCACGCCGCAAGATCGTCGCGAACTGGAATTTACCTGTGCGAAAATTACTGTGCCGCAGCAGAATGCGTGCACGCTCAGAGAAGAGCGCAATCCCTCTGCCGACGGTGTTTACGATTCGTTCGAATAAAACGCCGCAGGGGCCTATCCTGACCCCCATGCGCCCAGCAAAGACGCACCAACCTCGACGACCAGGCACCACGCGACCGCTGGCCGGCGTCTCGGCGATCCTCCTCGGAGCGTGCGCCCTCGCACTGGGCACGCCGACGGCGGCGGCGGAGGTGCTGCCGGACCAGGTTGCGCTCGCCACCCTCGACGAGATCGTGCGCGGCGACTACCCGGCCGCCGCAGCCGACTTCAATCCGACAATGCAGTCACTGTTGCCCACACAGGCGTTGCAGCAGTCGTGGGATCTGTATCAGCAGGTGTTCGGCGCCTACCAGTCGCACGGCGTACCCGAGAACATCCAGCGCGGCGACGTGACGGTGGTCAACGTGCCGCTTCAGATGACACGTCGGCCCGGCCAATTCCGACTGTCGGTGCAGCCGGACGGGACGGTGGCGAGTTTGACGTTCCTCAAGGAAGGCGTTCCGGTCCCCTAGATCGGCCCGAGCGTGGGCCCTATGTACGTAACTCGGGCCCGATCGGTACACAGGACCCACGGTCGACTCCATGGCGGCCGGTTTTCGGCTCTTGCACCTCGACAGAACAAAAAGTAAAGTCACTTTCAGTTTTGCTTACAGATCTGCCGAGGAGCGCCATGGAATCCTTCGTTCACCTGCGAAAAGGCAAGACGCCGAGACGCGTGCACGCCGATCTCGACGGCCTCAAGGACGACGAGTTGGGTCGCGGCGGCTTCGTCGGCCGGACCGCGAACATGTACCGGCGCAACGACCCCACCGCCTACCGCACCGTCGGCCCGCTGCGCCCCACCGACGTGCTGTCCTCAGAACTGAAACCCAGCGATGCCACCGATGCGCACGGCGGCCCGCTGCTGATGTTCTCCAACGACGACTGCCTGGTGCTGCTGTCGCGGCGGACCGAGGAGATGCCGTTCTTCGTCCGCTACGTCGACGGCGACCTGCTGATTTTTGTGCACAAGGGCGCCGGGCTGCTGGAGACCGAGTTCGGCCCGGTGCGTTACCGGGAAGGCGACTGGGTCTACATCCCGAAGGCGTGCACGTTCCGTCAGGTGCCCGACTCGGAAAGCACCTGGCTGATGATCCAGGCCACCGATGACTTCCGGGTCCCGCCGGCGGGCATCCTGGGCCGGCACTTCCCGTTCGACCCCGCGCAGGTGACCATCCCGGAACCGGCACCCAGCGAATCCGGCGTTGGCCCGCAAAAAGACGGAGAGTACGAGGTGCGCCTCATTCATGAAGGTGGGCCCACTTCGCTCTTCTATCAACATAATCCGCTCGATGTCGAGGGCTGGCGCGGGGACAACTTCCCGTTCACCTTCAACATCGAGGACTACACGGTCATCACCTCCGAGAGCGTGCACCTTCCGCCGACGGTGCACCTGTTCATGCAGGCCACCGGCGTCTACGTGATGAACTTCCTGCCCAAGCCCGCCGAAAGCGTCCCGGGCACCGAGCGCACCCCGTGGTATCACCGCAACGTCGACTACGACGAGATCGCCTTCTTCCACTCCGGTTCGCTCTATGGCATCCCGATGCCACCCGGACTGGTTTCGCATGCGCCGCAAGGGGTTCACCACGGCGCGCCGGAGAAGGCCCGGGAGCGGGCCCGCCGCAAGTTCGATGACTATGACCGGGTGGACTGGTCGGTGATCGCCATCGACACTCGTCGCCGGCTCATCCCGTCCGCCGAAATCCTCGCCAACGATCTGGGGCAACACTAGAAATGACTGCTGTCGAGACTCCCGTGAAGTTCGAGTACGAGCGCATCCCGTATCTCGTCGCCTACCAGAACACCTCCACCGTCCGCGACGTGTACGGCGGCGTCGCCGAACTCGTGGTGCTGGAGAGCTATCTGCTCAAGCCGAAAGAGAAGCCGAGCGACACCGTCCTGGTGTTCATGCACCCGATCGGCGGGGGCGCCTACCTGCCGATGATCAACGCGCTGGCCCGGGCCGGCCATCACGTCATCTACTGCAACAGTCGGTTCCGCGGCACCGACTCCGCACTGCTCATGGAGAAGGTCGTCGAGGACCTCGGCGAGTGCATCAAGGACGCCAAGAACCGCCTGGGTTACTCCCAGGTGGTGCTGGCCGGCTGGAGCGGCGGCGGGTCGCTGTCGGTCTTCTACCAGCAGCAGGCCCAGCACCCGACGGTGACCTCAAGCCCGTCCGGCGACGGCCCCGACCTCACCACGCTCGGTCTCATCCCGGCCGACGGCATCATGCTGCTGGCCGCCCACATCAGCCGCCACGGCACCATGACCGAGTGGATGGACGCCTCCATCCTCGACGAGAACGACCCGTCCAAGCGGGATCCCGAGCTCGATCTGTACAACCCGGACAACCCGAATCAGCCGCCGTACACACCGGAATTCCTGGACCGCTACCACCAGGCGCAGATCGCCCGGAACCGGCGAATCACCGCGTGGGTCAAGGAAAAGCTCGCCGAGATAAGAGCCAGTGGACGCCCCGGCGCGGATGTTGAAGAGTACGCGTTCGTGGTGCACGGCACCATGGCCGATCCGCGCTGGCTGGATCCGACGGTCGACCCGAACGAACGCACCCCGGGCACCTGCTATCTGGGCGATCCTCAGGTGGTGAACAATTCTCCCGTCGGGCTGGCCCGGTTCTGCACCCTGCGCAGCTGGCTGTCGCAGTGGAGCTACGACGACGCCAACGGCGACGCCGTGAAGGCCGGCCCCGATATCGCGGTGCCCGCGCTGGTGATCGGCAACCTCGCCGACGACGCCTGCACACCGAGTCACACCCGCCGGCTGTTCGAGGCGATCGGGCACCCCGACAAGGAGATGCACGAGATCACCGGCGCCAACCACTACTACTCGGGACCCGACCAGCGCGGCACCCTGCGCCAGGCCGTCGGAGTGTGCACGGACTGGCTGCACCGGCACGGATTCTCGCTATGACGGCTCCCACCGGCGGGCTGGGGGCACCTCCCGCTTGCGGGGGAGAGCGGAGCGACCCGGGGATTGTGACCGGCGGGCAGGAGCGGAGCGACCCGGGGATTGTGACCGGCGCGCTGGACGGCGTCCGGGTCCTCGAACTGGGCACCCTGATCTCGGGCCCGTTCGCCGGGAGGCTGCTCGGCGACATGGGCGCCGAGGTCATCAAGATCGAGCTGCCCGGGACGCCGGATCCGCTGCGCACCTGGGGGCAGGCCGAACTCGACGGGCACCATTTCTTCTGGACGGTGCACGCCCGCAACAAGAAAGCCGCCACGCTCGATCTGCGCACCGACCGCGGCCGCGAGCTGTTCCTGGAACTGGTGGACCGCTCCGACATCATCGTGGAGAACTTCCGGCCCGGCACCCTGGAGAAATGGAACCTGGGCTACGACGTGCTGCGGGCCCGCAACAAGGGCATCATCCTGGTGCGGGTGTCCGGGTACGGCCAGACCGGACCGGATGCCGGTAAGGCCGGTTACGCCTCGGTCGCCGAGGCCGCCAGCGGGTTGCGCCACATGAACGGATTCCCCGGCGGCCCGCCACCGCGGCTGGCCTTGTCGCTGGGTGACAGCCTGGCCGGGATGTTCGCCGCGCAGGGCGCGCTGGCTGCGCTCTACCGCCGCAGCGTCACCGGCGAGGGCCAGATCGTGGACACCGCGTTGACCGAAAGCTGCTTGGCCATCCAGGAATCCACCATCCCCGACTACGACGTCGGCGGCGTGGTCCGTGGGCCGTCGGGTACCCGGCTGGAGGGCATCGCCCCGTCGAACATCTATCAGAGCGCCAATGGCAGCTGGGTGGTGATCGCGGCCAACCAGGACACGGTGTTCCGCCGGCTGTGCGCCGCGATGGGTAAGCCCGAACTGGCCACCGATGACCGGTTCGTCAACCACGTGGCCCGCGGCCGCAACCAGGACGAGATCGACAAGATCATCGGGGACTGGGCGGCCGAACGTGAACCGGCCGACATCATCGCCACGCTGTCGGAGGCCGGCGTGATCAGCGGCCCGATCAACACCGTGGCCGAGGTGGTCAACGACCCGCAGCTACAGGCCCGCGGGATGATCGCCGATCACTGGGATGAACGCATCGAACGTAATGTCAAGGGACCGGGCGTGATCCCGGTGCTCTCGGTGACGCCGGGCAGCGTGCGCAACGGCGGTTCCGCGCGGCCCGGGCAGCACAATGACGAGGTGTACTCGGACCTGCTCGGTCTGAGCGCCGAGGAACTGACGACGCTGCGAGAGCAGGGGGTTTTGTGAGTTTCCCGACGAAGGTTGATATCCGCGAGGTATGCCTGCGCGACGGTCTGCAGATCGAGGCGCCCATCCCGCTGGCCGCCAAGATCGGAATCCTGGAGGCCATCGTGGCCACCGGGGTGCGCGAGGTGGAGGCCACCGCCTTCGTCTCGCCGTCGAAGGTGCCCGCCCTGGCCGATGCCGCCGAACTCGCCGCCGAGCTGTACCGCTTCCCCGACGTGGAGTTCTCGGCGCTGGTGGCCAGCCCCAACGGAGCCAAGCGGGCCATCGCGGCCGGCCTGAACTCGATCGAGTACGTGGTGTCGGCATCCGACGCGCACAGCCGGGCCAACGTCGGCCGCGGGACGACGGAGGCCACGGCGGCCATCGCCGACGTGACCCGAATCGCCCACGACCACGGCGCAGGCGTCGAGGTCATCATCGCCACCGCCTGGGACTGCCCGTTCGACGGCCCGACCGATCCACACCGGGTGATCGAGATCGCCTCGGCGGCAGCCGAACTCGGTGTCGACCGGATTGCCATCGCCGACACCATCGGGACCACCACTCCGCGCCGGGTCACCACCTTGATCGAGCAGGTCCGCCCGGTGATCGGCGAGCTGCCGCTGGGCGCACACTTCCACAACACCCGCGGCGCGGGACTGGCCAGCGCGTACGCGGCGGTGCAATCCGGGGTCACCCGGCTGGATGCCTCCGTCGGCGGTTTGGGTGGCTGCCCGTTCGCCCCGGGCGCCAGCGGCAACATCGCCACCGAGGATCTGGTGTACCTGTTGCGCGACAGTGGTATCGAGGTGGACGTCGACCTCGACGCGGCCATCGCCGCGGCCCGGGTCGCCCAGGATGCCGTCGGGCACGAGTTGCCCAGCGCGCTGCTGCGCGCCGGTGATCGCATCCTGGCCTGATATGACGCCCGCCGCATCGCTGACCGCCAAGGGCCGCCAGACCCGGGAAGCCATCGAGCTGGCCGCCCGGAAATTGTTCGCCGAACGCGGCTTTCACGGCACCACCCTGGCCGATATCACCTCGGCGGCCGGGAAGTCCTCGGCGGTGTTCTACCGGTACTTCGATGACAAGGAAGATCTGCTGGCCTCACTGGCCGAATCGTTCCTGCACGATATCGTCGAGCCGTCCGGAACCCGGGTACCGCTGCCGGAGTCGCCGCAGGACAGCGAGTACTTCACCACGGTGGTGACCGGGTACTGGAACCTGTTCCGGCAGAACATCGGCATCATGATCGCCGTCGCCCAGCTCGGGGCCACCCAGCCGCGTTTCGCGCAGGTGCAGCACGAGTTCCGGCGTTTCGGTATGGACATGGTTGCGGGGTCGGTACGGCGGGCCCGCGAGCAGGGCTACGCGCAGGACCTCGACCCGGAACACATCGCCGCCGCGATCGCGTTGCTGTTCGAGAACTTCACCGTCGTCGTGGTGGGCAACCCCGGCTCCGAGCTGCAGATCAGCGATGCCGACGCCATCAAGACGCTGTCGACGATCTGGAAGAAAACGCTGTACGGCCGCTGAGCCAGACCCAAGCCGATCAACAAACAGGAGATCACCGTGGATTTCGCTTTACCCGAGCATCTTCCAGGCCTGCTGGCCGAGATGGACGCCTTCATCGAGGCCGAGATCAAGCCGCTGGAACGCGAGAACATGCAGTACTTCGACCGGCGCCGCGAGTTCGCCCGGACCGACCTGGACAACGGCGGCGTCCCGACCCGCGCCTGGGAGGACCTGCTCGACGAGATGCGGCGGCGCGCGGATGCCGCCGGGTGGCTGCGCTACGGGTTGCCCGAGGAGTTCGGCGGTCGCGGCGGAACGAACCTGGACATGGCCGTCATCCGGGAGCACTTGGCGCACAAGGGACTCGGACTGCACAACGATCTGCAGGACGAGTCCTCGATCGTCGGGAACTTCCCCCAGGTCATCATGATGAGCCGGTTCGGCACCGAGGCCCAGAAGAAGGACTGGGTGGAGGCGATGCTCACCGGTGAGCGGTCGATGGCGTTCGGGCTCACCGAACCAAATCACGGCAGCGACGCCACCTGGATGGAGACCACCGCCGTGCGCGACGGTGACGACTGGGTGATCAACGGCGCCAAGCGCTGGAACACCGGTGTGCACCGGGCCACCCACGACCTGGTGTTCGCCCGCACCTCGGGCCAGGACGGCGCCGCGGTGGGGATCACCGCGTTCCTGGTGCCCACCGATACCCCGGGTTTCACCGTGCCGTACTACTGGTGGACCTTCAACATGCCCAGCGACCACGGGGAGGTGGAGCTCAAGGATGTCCGGGTGCCCGCCGACGCGGTGCTCGGCGAGGTCGACCACGGCCTGGAGGTCGGCCAGACCTTCCTGCACGAGAACAGGATTCGGCAGGCGGCCAGCAGCCTGGGGGCGGCGCAGTACTGCATAGACCGGGCCGCCCAGTATGCCGGGGACCGGATCGTGTTCGGCAAGCCGCTGTCGGTGAACCAGGCCGTGCAGTGGCCGCTGGCCGAGTTGCAGACCGAGGCCCAGATGGTTCGACTGCTGGTGTACTACGCCGCCTGGCATCTGGATCGCGATCACCACATGGAGGTCTCGGACAAGGTGTCGATGGCCAACTACCGGGCCAACCGGCTGGTGTGCGAGGCCGCGGACCGGGCAATGCAGATCCACGGCGGTGTCGGCTACAGCCGTCATGAACCGTTCGAGCACATCTACCGGCACCACCGCCGGTACCGGATCACCGAGGGCGCCGAGGAGATTCAGATCCGCCGGGTCGCGCAGCGCATGCTGAAGTTCGGCCGCAAGTGACCGATCCCGCGGCGCTCGCCGCTGTCTTGGCTCCCGCGCTGGGCGAGGTCACGGTGACCGATCTGCGGGTGCTCACCGGCGGGGCCAGCCGCGCCACCTGGGCCTTCGATGCGCAGACGGCATCCGGCGCGCGTGCGCTGATCCTGCGTACCGGTCCACCGCATGACGTGCACGCCAGCATGGAGTTGGAGGCCGCCGCCCTGCGCCGCGCCGCCACCACCGGGGCCCCGGTGCCGGAGATCATTGCCGCCGACAATTCGCCTGCCGCGCTGGGCAATCCGTACCTGATCTGCGATTTCATCGGTGGTGAGACCATCGTCCGCAAGATCCAGCGCACCCTCGACGACACGTCTCGGGCGCGCCTGCTGCGTCAATGCGCGCAGGCGCTGGCCGCGATCCATCGGGCCGACCCCGAGGGCATCGGGCTACCGGCCTCCGACCCGCTGCAGGAATGGCGTCACCAGCTCGACGAGATGGGCGACACCACAGCCACATTCGAGTGGGCCTTTCGGTGGCTGGAATTGCATCGCCCGCAGGCGACCCCGCCGGTGCTGGTGCACGGAGACTTCCGGATGGGAAACCTGATCGTCGACGATGACGGGCTGGCGGCGGTGCTGGACTGGGAACTGACCCATATCGGCGAGGCCCTTGATGACCTGGCCTGGTTCTGCATCCGCGCCTGGCGTTTCGGCGCGCCCGGACCGCTCGGCGCGGGCGGACTCGGCAGCATCGAGGATTTCGTGGCCGCCTACGAGGAGGCGGGCGGGTCCGCGGTGGATCGCACCGCCCTGCGCTGGTGGCTGGTCGCGGCCACCCTGCGCTGGGGGGTCATCTGCCGCTACCAGTACGAGCGGCACCGCTCCGGGCTGGCTCGCTCGGTCGAGTTGGCCGCCATCGGGCGACGGGTGTGCGAGACGGAGTACGACCTGCTCAACCTCTTGGAGACCACGTGAGCGACCTGCACTACAAGCCGACCGCCGCCGAACTCGTCGCCGCCGTCGCGGAGTTCCTGGAGGGCGAAGTCCGCGACGAGACATCGGGGGCGGTGAATTTTCACGCCCGCGTCGCCGCGAACGTGTTACGCATCGTGGAACGCGAACTGCTCGACGACACCGTCGACGAGCCCCTGGCCGCGCTGTCCTCGCTCGGTTTCGACGACGAATCCGCGCTGGCGGCCGCCATCCGGGCCGGGGACTTCGACGGGCGCGGCGATGCGGTGTTGCCGACGTTGCGTGCGCTGGTGGCGCACCGGCTCCGCGTCGCGCACCCCGGCTACGAGGAGCTGTGAGTCAGCCGCACGCGTGCTCAGATCCGGCGTACCCGCGCCAGCCAGGCCGGCTCGTCGACCACCGTGCCGGCCGGCAACCCGAGCAGGTCGGCGTGCGCCTCCCCCACCACCCCCCGGTAGGTCGTCGTCTCCAGCGCCTCCAGGTCCCAGCCCTCGGCGAACGCCGACCGGATCGCCTGTTCGCTGACCTGCGGACCGAAGCCGCGGCCCGCGTCGGACAGGGCCAGCAGGTGCAGGTATCCCCCGGGTCGGGTCCCGCGGCGCAGGCTCTCGACGTACCGCGTCCGGTCGGCGTCGTCGAAGATGTGGAACAGCGCGCTGTCCAGAATGGTCTCGTACGGCGTAGCAGCGTCAAGATCGAAAGCGTCGCCGACCTCGAAGTGCGCGTCCACCCCGCGGGCGGCCGCGTTCGCGCGGGCCTGCTGCACCGCGTGCGGCGCGAAGTCGACGCCGAGCACCTGATAGCCGAGCCGGGTCAACAGGATGCTGTGCTCCCCCAGGCCGCATCCGATGTCGAGGATCGGACTACGCAGCACACCCGTTCTCTCCAGCGCGACCACCGTAGGTTGCGGTTCACCGATCACCCAAGGCGCCGTGTGTGTTTCATAGGCGGTATCGAAACGTTCTTTCATGTCCATCAGTGTCCGACCTGAACTCTGGTTGAGGTCAACCCCCGTCCTGGGCGAGCGAAGCGACGGGAAACTATGAAGGAGAAGCAATGACCCTCGACGTGGCGAACCGGTTGTTCGACGCCATCGAACGCGGCGACTACGCCGATATCGAAGCCCTGTGGGCCGATGACGTCGCGGTGTGGCACAGCGGCGACCCGGCCGACAACGACCGCGTCCTGGCCCTGAAGGTGATCCGCTGGTTCCTGCGGATCACCGCGACACGCCGGTACGAGATCCTCGATCGACAGTTCTTCGACGGCGGGTTCGTCCAGCAGCATGTGCTGCACGCCGACGCCACCCATGGTGCTTCCATCCAATTGCGGGTATGCATCGTGATCAAGGTCGGAGCCGACGGCCGCATCACCCGGATCGATGAGTACTTCGACCCGGCCGATATGGCTCCGCTGCTGACGAACTGAGGAGACACCATGGACCCGCTGGACTGGATCGGTACCTGGCGGCTGGATCCCACCCGCACCGAGCTGGCCTTCCACAGCCCCACCTTCTGGGGTTTTGCGCACGTCAAAGGCGTGTTCACCGATATCGAAGGTTCGGCCGAGGCGGTGGCGGACAGCAATGTCACGGGCCGTCTGGCCATCACCGCGGCCTCGGTGAACACCGGTATCAGCCGCCGCGACAAGCACCTGCGGTCCGCGGACTTCTTCGATGTCGAGCGGTTTCCGCTCATCGAGGTGAACGTGGAATCCGCGGAGGTCACCGGGGCTTCCTGGGTCACCCTGAGCATCGTGGTGCGGGTCAAGGGGCGCGAACAGGAACTCGACCTTCCCGTCCACGTCCGCGACGCCGCCGGCGGCGAGGTGCAACTGCAGACCACCACGACGCTCAATCGCCAGACTTTCGGGGTCGACGGCAACCTGCTCGGGATGATGGGCGACGCGGTCACCATCGAAGCCGCCGCGGTTTTCGTCAAGCAGTCGTAGCATCGGCCCTGTGGCCGACACCGACGCCCAGCTCCGGATCCTGGTCTACAGCTCCAACAACCGCACCCGCGATCAGGTGCGCTCGGCGCTCGGCCGGCGCATCCACCCCGATCTGCCCGAACTGAGCTATCTGGACGTCGCGACCGCTCCGGTCGTCGTCGAACAGGTCGCGGCGGGCGGGTTCGATCTGCTGATCCTCGACGGCGAAGCGGCCCCGGCCGGCGGGATGGGGCTGGCCAAACAGCTCAAGGACGAGATCGAGGTCTGCCCGCCGATCCTGGTGCTCACCGGCAGGCCCGACGATGCCTGGCTGGCATCCTGGTCGCGCGCCGAAGCAGCCGTCTCACATCCGATCGACCCGATCCGCCTGGGTGAGGCCGTCGCGCATCTGCTGCGCAACCCTGTGTGAATTTCCAGCACGAAATAGCCTGCGGCCGTTGGTTCTTCACCGCCCTCTCCGATGAGGGCGGGCAGCCGAGCTATTGGACTCGATACTAACGAAAATGCGCCGCCTCAACCGTTAACGCGACTAAGCTGTGTTCTAGCTCACATCGACAGTCCAACGAGAGAGCGGCACAAAGGTTGACACAGGCATGAACGTCTACACACCCATCCTGGTGCTCGGGGCGATCGCTGCCGTGTTCGCGATCGGCTCGGTGGGCATTGCCACCTTCATCGGACCGCGCCGCTACAACCGGGCGAAACTCGAAGCCTACGAATGCGGGATCGAACCGCTGCTGCCCGCCGAGGACGCCAAGCTCGCCACCGGCCAGCGCTTCCCGGTCAAGTACTACCTGACCGCAATGCTGTTCATCATCTTCGATATCGAGATCGTGTTCCTCTACCCGTGGGCGGTGTCCTTCGACTCGCTGGGCCTGTTCGCGGTGGTCGAGATGCTGCTGTTCATGCTGACCGTCTTCGTGGCCTACACCTACGTCTGGCGCCGAGGAGGCCTGTCATGGGACTAGAGGAACAACTGCCCGGCGGCATTCTGCTGTCCACCGTGGAGAAGGTCGCGGGCTATGTCCGGAAGGGCTCGCTGTGGCCCGCCACCTTCGGGCTGGCGTGCTGCGCCATCGAGATGATGGCGACGGCGGGTCCGCGCTTCGACATCTCCCGGTTCGGCATGGAACGGTTCTCCGCCACCCCGCGGCAGGCCGACCTGATGATCGTCGCCGGCCGGGTCAGCCAGAAGATGGCTCCGGTGCTGCGCCAGGTCTATGACCAGATGGCGGAACCGAAATGGGTACTGGCCATGGGGGTCTGCGCATCCTCGGGCGGCATGTTCAACAACTACGCGGTGGTGCAGGGGGTCGACCACGTGGTACCGGTGGACATCTATCTGCCCGGTTGCCCCCCGCGACCCGAGATGCTGCTGAACGCAATCCTGAAGCTGCACGCCAAGATTGCCGAGATGCCGCTCGGCGTCAACCGCGCCGAGGCGGTGGCCGCCGCCGAACAGGCCGCGCTGGCGTCGCCGACCACCCTCGAACTGACCGGATTGTTGCGTTCATGAGCGACGCTTGCGGAGCGAATCGACAGACACCGTGCGAGACCCGAGCCTGCGAGGGGATCGCATGACGGATCGAGAAGTCATCGGCACCCGCCGCGGCATGTTCGGTGTCACCGGCAGCGGGGACACCTCGGGTTACGGCCGGCTCGTCCGCGAGGTCTCGCTGCCGGGCAGTTCACCGCGGCCCTACGGCGGCTACTTCGACGAGGTGGTGGATGCGCTGATCGCCGGGCTGGGAACCGACCGGTTCAGCGCCGCTGTCGAACGTGTGGTGGTGTTCCGCGACGAACTCACCCTCGAGGTCCGCCGTGAGCACCTGCCGCTGGTGGCCCAGTCGCTGCGCGACGATCCCGCGCTGAGATTCGAGCTCTGTCTGGGTGTTTCGGGTGTGCACTATCCGCAGGAGCAGGACCGCGAGTTGCACGCGGTGTACCCGCTCATGTCGATCACGCACAACCGTAGGCTTCGGGTGGAGGTCGCCGCCCCCGATACCGATCCGCACATCCCGTCGCTGTTCCCGGTGTATCCGACCACCGACTGGCACGAGCGCGAGACCTACGACTTCTTCGGGATCATCTTCGACGGGCACCCGTCGCTGACCCGCATCGAGATGCCCGACGACTGGGTGGGGCATCCGCAACGCAAGGACTACCCGTTGGGCGGCATCCCCGTGGAGTACCACGGGGCGCAGATACCGCCGCCCGACGAGCGGAGGTCATACAACTGATGTCAGGCCGTAGCACGCCTTCCACCACCCCACCCGCAAGCGAACCACCCGTCGTCATGGTCGGCGGTCAGGACTGGGATGCGGTGGTGGCCGCCGCGCGCGAACACGCCGGTGAACGCATCGTCGTCAACATGGGCCCGCAGCACCCGTCCACGCACGGCGTGCTGCGGCTGATCCTGGAGATCGAAGGCGAGACCATCACCGAGGCCCGGTGCGGAATCGGCTATCTGCACACCGGGATCGAGAAGAATCTCGAGTACCGCAACTGGACTCAGGGCGTTACCTTCGTGACCCGGATGGACTACCTGTCCCCGTTCTTCAACGAGACCGCCTACTGCCTCGGCGTGGAAAAGCTGCTCGGCGTCACCGACGACATCCCCGAACGCGCCGGCATCATCCGGGTGATGCTGATGGAGCTCAACCGCATCTCCAGCCACCTGGTCGCACTGGCCACCGGCGGTATGGAACTGGGCGCAATGTCGGCCATGTTCTTCGGGTTCCGCGAGCGCGAGGCCATCCTCAGCATGTTCGAGACCATCACCGGTCTGCGGATGAACCACGCCTTCATCCGGCCCGGCGGGCTGGCCTCGGATCTACCCGACGAGGCCCTGCCCCAGTTGCGCGAACTGCTCAAGACGCTGCCGGAGGGCCTGCGCGACCTGGAAAAGCTGCTGCGGGAAAACTACATCTGGAAGGCCCGCACCCAGGGCATCGGATACCTGGACCTGACCGGATGCATGGCGCTGGGCATCACCGGACCGGTACTGCGTTCCACCGGGCTGCCGCACGACCTGCGCCGCGCCCAACCGTACTGCGGGTACGAGACCTACGACTTCGAGGTGTGCACCGACGACGGCTGTGATGCTTACGGGCGCTATCTGATTCGCGTCGACGAGATGAAGGAGTCGCTGAAGATCGTCGAACAGTGCGTCGCCCGGTTGAAGCCCGGTCCGGTGATGCTGACCGACAAGAAGCTGGCCTGGCCGGCCGATCTCAAGATCGGCCCGGACGGTCTGGGCAACTCCCCCGAGCACATCGCGAAGATCATGGGATCCTCGATGGAGGCCCTCATCCATCACTTCAAGCTGGTCACCGAGGGCATCCGGGTGCCGGCCGGGCAGGTATACGTCGCCGTCGAGTCACCGCGCGGCGAACTCGGCGTGCACATGGTCAGCGACGGCGGCACCCGCCCGTACCGCGTGCACTACCGCGATCCGTCATTCACCAATCTGCAGGCGGTGGCCGCCATGTGTGAGGGCGGCATGGTCGCCGACGCGATCTCCGCGGTGGCATCGATCGATCCGGTGATGGGAGGGGTGGACAGGTGACTCTGGTCGAACTGCAGCTGGGGCAACGCCCGGACGAATCCGGGCCCCCGATCAGCGCGGGGCCGCAACGCTATTCGGACGAGGTGACCGAACGTCTCTCCGACGACGCCCGCCAGATCATCGCACGCTATCCGGTCGCCCGGTCGGCACTGCTGCCGCTGCTGCACTTGGTGCAGGCCCAGGACGGCTACCTGACGCCGGCCGGAATCGGTTTCTGCGCTGCACAACTCGGCCTCACCCCCGCCGAGGTCACCGCCGTCGCCACGTTCTACTCGATGTACCGACGCACCCCCACCGGTGACTACCTCGTCGGGGTCTGCACCAACACGTTGTGCGCGGTCATGGGCGGCGACGCCATCCTGGAGGTGCTGCAGGATCACCTCGGCATCCACGCCGGGCAGAGTACCGCGGACGGTTCGGTCACGCTGGAACACATCGAATGCAACGCCGCGTGCGACTACGCCCCGGTGGTGATGGTCAACTGGGAGTTCTTCGACAACCAGACCCCGTCGTCGGCGCGCGATCTCGTCGATGATCTCCGGTCCGGCGCACCGGTCACGCCGACGCGCGGCGCGCCGATGTGCACCTTCAAGCAGACGGCCCGCATCCTCGCCGGCTTTCCCGATCAACGACCCGGCGCGAATGACGCGCAACCCGGCGATGCCACGCTCGCGGGCCTGGCGGTCGCCCACGAGCGGGGCATGGCCGCTCCCGCGACCGCAGAAAACGGCTCCACGGCAAGCGGTCCCGATGACGAGCGGATCGCCGAGGAAACGGCGCGCAACGAACCGGCTCCCGCGCCGTCGGCCGACCTGCCGCCGAAGAACGGGGACCGACCGTGACGCTCGCACCCGTTTTGAGCAAGCACTGGGATCAGCCGTCGTCCTGGACCCTGGACGCCTACCGCCGCCAGGGGGGTTACCGGGCGCTGACGAAGGCGCTCGACATGGCGCCCGACGACGTGATCGCCCTGGTCAAGGAGTCCGGACTACGCGGCCGGGGCGGGGCGGGTTTCCCGAYCGGACAGAAGTGGTCGTTCATCCCGCAGGGCACCGAGGGCGCCGGCGCCAAACCGCACTACCTGGTGATCAATGCCGACGAGTCGGAACCCGGTACGTGCAAGGACATCCCGCTGATGATGGCGTCACCGCATGTGCTCATCGAGGGCGCGATCATCGCGGCCTACGCGATCCGGGCCCGGTATGCGTTCATCTACGTGCGCGGCGAGGTGGTGCCGGTGCTGCGGCGCCTGCAGGCCGCGGTCGCCGAAGCCTACGATGCGGGCTATCTGGGATCCGGTGTCGACCTCGTCGTACACGCCGGCGCAGGCGCCTACATCTGCGGCGAGGAAACCGCACTGCTCGACTCCCTGGAGGGCCGCCGCGGCCAGCCCCGGTTGCGGCCACCGTTCCCCGCCGTCGCCGGCCTCTACGCCTGCCCCACCGTGGTGAACAACGTCGAATCCATTGCCAGCGTGCCCGCTGTCGTCGCCCGCGGTGTGGACTGGTTCAAGTCCATGGGCTCGGACAAATCGCCCGGCTTCACGCTGTACTCGCTGTCGGGTCACGTCACCCGCCCCGGCCAGTACGAGGCCCCATTGGGCATCACGCTGCGCGAACTGCTCGACTACGCCGGCGGCGTGCGGGCCGGCCACCAGCTGAAGTTCTGGACGCCGGGTGGGTCGTCGACCCCGCTGCTGACCCCTGAACACCTGGATGTGCCACTGGATTACGAGGGGGTGGCCGGCGTGGGATCGATGCTGGGCACCAAGGCGCTGCAGATCTTCGACGAGACCACCTGCGTGGTGCGCGCGGTGCGGCGGTGGACGCAGTTCTACGCCCACGAGTCCTGCGGCAAATGCACCCCGTGCCGGGAGGGCACCTACTGGCTGGCCCAGATCTACCAGCGCCTCGAAGATGGGGCCGGCACGCCCGAGGACATCGACAAGCTGCTCGACATCTCCGATGCCGTTCTCGGCAAGTCGTTCTGCGCACTCGGGGACGGTGCGGCCAGCCCGATCATCTCGTCCATCAAGTACTTCCGCGACGAATACCTGGCCCACCTGGGTGGCGGGTGTCCGTTCGACCCCTACGCGTCGACGCTGTTCGCCGTGGAAGGAGCGGGCGCATGAGGGTCACTATGTTCCGGCGAGCAGACACAAAAGGCACCAAATCGGGCCTAGTTCGGGGCCATTTGCGTCTGCTCGCGCGAGAAACGGGGGTACGCGCATGACGATCGCCGATCCGGCCAAGGAGACCACCCCCGTCGAGATGGTGGAGTTGTCCATCGACGGGCACCAGGTCAGCGTGCCGAAAGGCACCCTGCTGATCCGCGCCGCCGAACTGATGGGCATCCAGATCCCCCGGTTCTGCGACCACCCGCTGCTCGACCCGGTCGGCGCTTGCCGACAGTGCCTCGTCGAGGTCGAGGGGCAACGCAAGCCGCTGGCGTCGTGCACCGCCGCGGTCACCCCGGACATGGTGGTGCGCACCCAGCTGACCTCCGAGATCGCCGACAAGGCCCAGCACGGTGTGATGGAACTCCTGTTGATCAACCATCCCCTGGACTGCCCGGTCTGCGACAAGGGCGGCGAATGCCCGCTGCAGAACCAGGCGATGTCCAACGGCCGCAGCGACTCCCGCTTCACCGACGTCAAGCGCACCTTCCCCAAGCCGATCAACCTGTCCGCCCAGGTGCTGCTGGACCGCGAACGCTGCGTGCTGTGCGCGCGGTGTACCCGGTTCTCCAACCAGATCGCCGGCGACCCGTTCATCGAACTCCTGGAACGTGGCGCGCTGCAACAGGTCGGCATCGCCTCCGGGGAGGCGTTCGACTCCTACTTCTCCGGCAACACCGTGCAGATCTGCCCGGTCGGCGCCCTCACCGGGACCGCCTACCGCTTCCGGGCGCGGCCCTTCGACCTGGTGTCCTCACCGAGTGTGTGCGAACACTGCGCGTCGGGCTGCGCGCAACGCACCGACCACCGCCGCGGAAAGGTGTTGCGGCGACTGGCCGGAGACGACCCCGAGGTCAACGAGGAGTGGAACTGCGACAAGGGCCGCTGGGCGTTCACCTATGGCCGCCAAGGTGACCGCATCACCACTCCCCTGGTCCGCGACCCCGATGGCAGCCAGCGACCGGCGTCCTGGTCGGAGGCGGTGGCGATCGCGGTACGCGGCCTGACCGCCGCGGCCGGACGGGCCGGTGTCCTGGTCGGCGGCCGCGCCACCATGGAGGACGCCTACGGTTACGCCAAGTTTGCCCGGATCATGCTGCACACCAACGACATCGACTTCCGCAGCAGGGCCCATTCGGCGGAGGAGGCCCAGTTCCTGGCACACGCCGTCGCCGGATTGCCGCAGTCGGTCAGCTACGCCGACATCGAGTCCGCGCCCGCCGTGCTGCTGGCCGGTTTCGAACCCGAAGAGGAATCACCGATCGTTTTCCTGCGGCTGCGCAAGGCCTTCCGCAAACGCGGTCTGCCGGTGCTGTCGGTGGGTCCGTTCGCGACCCGGGGGCTGGACAAGATGGGCGGCCGGCACATTCCGGCCGCGCCGGGCGGTGAGGCCGCCGCGCTGGACGGCCTGACGGACGACCTGCCGCCCGACGCGCTCATCCTCGTCGGTGAACGCCTGGCCGGCTCCCCCGGCGCCTTCTCCGCGGCGATCCGGCTGGCCGCGGCGACGGGAGCCAGACTGGGCTGGATACCGCGCCGGGCCGGTGAGCGCGGCGCGTTGGAAGCCGGTGCCGCACCGCATCTGCTGCCCGGCGGCCGCCCCGTCGAGGATGCCGCTGCCCGCGGTGAGGTGGCGCGCGCCTGGAACGTGGAAGAACTGCCCGCCCGGCCCGGCCGCGACACCGGCGCGATCCTGGCCGCGGCCGCCGCCGGCGATATCCAGGCACTGCTCATCGGTGGCGTCGAGGTCGACGATCTGCCCGACCCCGAAGCGGCCGTTGCCGCGCTGGAGGCAGCACCGTTCGTCGTCAGCTTGGAGTTACGGCACAGCGCCGTCACCGAGCGCGCCGACGTGGTGTTCCCGGTCGCGCCGGTCGCCGAGAAGGCGGGCACCTTTGTGAACTGGGAGGGCCGCCATCGTCCGTTCGGCGCCGCGCTGCCGCCGGTCGCCACCGCCGATATGCGGGTGCTGGCCGCCCTCGCCGATGAGGTCGGGGTGGATCTGCGGCTGACCGACGCGGCCACCGTGCGCGCCGATATCGAACGGCTCGGCAGCTGGCAGGGCCCGCGTCCCGCCGCGCCGACCGTGCCCGCGGCCGAGCCGCCGCAACCCGGGCCCGGTGAGGCCGTGCTGACCGGCTGGCGGATGCTGCTCGACGACGGACGCCTGCAGGACGGCGAACCGCACCTGGCCGGCACCGCGCGTCCCGCGGTGGTCCGGCTGTCCGAGGCGACGGCCTCCGAGATCGGTTGCGCCGACGGCGCTGCGGTGCGCGTCAGCACCGACCGCGGTGAGCTGAGCCTGCCGGTGGCGGTCACCGAGATGCCCGACCGGGTGGTGTGGGTGCCGCTGAATTCCGCCGGGTCGGTGTACCGGGTCCTGGGCGCAACGAACGGCGACACGGTCCGGATCGAGCCGGTATGACGCAGGCGAGAAGCGAAGCGGGATCGCCCATGAACATGCCGAATCTCAGCTCATTCGGCCACGACCCGTGGTGGCTGATGCTCGTCAAGTGTCTGCTGATCTTCGTGTTCCTGCTGCTCACCGTGCTGGTGGCCATCCTCGCCGAACGGAAGATCCTGGGCCGCATGCAGATGCGGTTCGGCCCCAACCGGGTCGGCCCGTTCGGGTTGTTGCAGAGCCTGGCCGACGGCGTCAAACTCGCCCTCAAAGAGGGCCTCATCCCGACCGGTGTCGACAAACCGATCTATCTGATGGCGCCGGTGATCGCCGTCATCCCGGCGATCATGGCGTTCGCCGTCATCCCGATGGGCGGCCTGGTGTCGGTCTTCGGCCACACCACCGCACTGCAACTCACCGACCTGCCGGTCGCCGTGCTCTACGTGCTGGCGGTCACCTCGGTCGGGGTGTACGGAATCGTGTTGGCGGGGTGGGCTTCCGGATCGACCTACCCACTGCTGGGCGGTCTGCGCTCCAGCGCCCAGGTGGTCTCCTACGAGATCGCGATGGCGCTGTCCTTCGTCGCCGTGTTCCTCTACGCCGGCACCATGTCCACCTCCGGCATCGTCGCCGCCCAGCACAGCACCTGGTTCGTGTTCCTGCTGCTGCCCTCGTTCCTGGTGTACGTGACCTCCATGGTCGGCGAAACCAACCGGGCACCGTTCGACCTGCCGGAGGCCGAGGGCGAACTCGTCGGCGGATTCCACACCGAATACTCCTCGCTGAAGTTCGCGATGTTCATGCTCGCCGAGTACGTCAACATGACGACGGTGTCGGCCCTGGCCACCACGATGTTCCTCGGCGGCTGGCAGGCCCCGTTCCCGTTCAACATGATCGACGGCGCCAACTCGGGATGGTGGCCGCTGCTGTGGTTCGTCGGGAAGGTGTGGGCCTTCCTCTTCCTGTTCATGTGGCTGCGCGCCACCCTGCCCCGGCTGCGCTACGACCAGTTCATGGCGCTGGGCTGGAAGCTGCTCATCCCGGTGTCGCTCGGCTGGATCGTCGTCGTCGCCATCACCCGGACGCTGCGCGGGCAGGGCTCGCCGATCTGGGTGGCCATGGTGATCAGTCTCGGCGCCGTGGTCGCGGTGGTGCTGATCCTGATGATCCGCCGTTCGTTGCGACGCAACGCCATCCCGACCTTCAGCCTGCCCACGGATCCGGGCGCGGTCAGCGTCTACCCGATCCCGCCGATACCGAATATTCCGCGTCCGCTGCGCGAGGAACCGAAGGAGCATCAAGATGTCCAAAACCGGTGATGCGCTGGCGGGGTTCGGCGTCACGTTCAAGGCGATGTTCAAGAAGCCGATCACCGAGCAGTACCCCGAGGAGCCCGGCCCCGTCGCGGCGCGCTACCACGGCAGACATCAGCTCAACCGGTATGCCGACGGGCTGGAGAAGTGCATCGGCTGCGAGCTGTGCGCCTGGGCCTGCCCCGCGGACGCCATCTTCGTCGAAGGTGCGGACAACACCGAGCAGCAACGGTTCTCACCGGGCGAGCGCTACGGGCAGGTGTACCAGATCAACTATCTGCGCTGCATCGGCTGCGGGCTGTGCATCGAGGCCTGCCCGACCCGGGCGCTCACCATGACCAACGACTACGAGATGGCCGATGACAACCGGGCGGACCTCATCTACGGCAAGGACAAGTTGCTCGCCCCACTGGCCGCCGACATGACCCCGCCCCCGCACGCGATGGCGCCGGGCAGCACCGATGAGGACTACTACCGCGGCAACATCAACGCCATCGGACTGATCCAGCAGCCGGAGACGGCCTGATGACCCTGGACGTGCTGGCGGCCGCGATAGACGGCGAGGTACTGACCCGCACCTCGACCACCGAGGCGCTGCTGTTCTGGATCCTGGGCGCGGTGATCGTGGGCAGCGCCCTCGGCGTGGTCACGGCGACCAAGGCGGTCTACTCGGCGATCTTCCTGGCCATCACGATGATCAACCTGGCGGTGCTCTACATCGCACAGGACGCGGTGTTCCTGGGTGTGGTGCAGGTCGTCGTCTACACCGGTGCGGTGATGATGCTGTTCCTGTTCGTGCTGATGCTCATCGGTGTCGACTCCTCGGAGTCACTGGTGGAAACGATCCGCGGTCAACGGATCTCGGCGATCGTGGTGGGTGTGGGGTTCGGGGTTCTGCTGATCGGCGCGATCGGCAATGCCTCGGTCACCGGATTCGCCGGCCTCGACCAGGCCAACGGAGGCGGCAACGTCGAGGGCCTGGCGGTGCTGATCTTCACCCGTTACGTGTGGGCGTTCGAGTTGACCAGCGCGCTGCTGATCACGGCGACGCTGGGCGCGATGGTACTGGCCCACCGGGAGCGCTTCGACCGCCGCAAGACCCAGCGCGAGATGGCCGCCGAACGTTTCGCCCCCGGCGGGCATCCGACCCCGATGCCCAATCCCGGTGTGTACGCCCGGCACAACGCGGTCGACGTGCCTGCACGGCTGCCCGACGGGACCGGCGCACGCACCTCGGTCAGCTCGGTGCTGGTGCCCCGCGGCCGCGTGAGAACCGAGGATGACGAATGAACCCGGCGAACTACCTGTTCCTGTCGGCCCTGCTGTTCACCATCGGGGCTGCCGGAGTGCTGCTGCGCCGCAACGCCATCATCATGTTCATGTGCGTCGAGCTGATGCTCAACGCCGCGAACCTGGCGTTCGTGACGTTCTCCCGCATGCACGGTCACCTCGACGGCCAGGTGGTCGCCTTCTTCACCATGGTGGTGGCCGCCTGTGAGGTGGTGGTCGGGCTGGCCATCATCATGGCGATCTTCCGGGCGCGCCGGTCGGCGTCGGTGGACGGCGCCAGTCTGCTGAGGCATTAGTGGGCAACCTCAGTTGGCTACTGATCGCCCTGCCACTGGCCGGGGCGGCGCTGCTACTGCTCGGCGGCCGGGCCACCGATGCGTGGGGGCACCTGCTCGGGCTGGCCGCCGCCGCAGCGTCCTTCGTGGTCGCGGTGGTGCTGTTCACCCAGCTGCTGGGCCGCCCCGCCGAGGACCGGACGCTGCACCAGACGCTGTTCTCCTGGGTGCCTGCCGGTGAGTTGCGCGTCGACTTCGGGTTACAGGTCGACCAGCTGTCCATCTGCTTCGTGCTGCTGATCACCGGCGTCGGATCGCTGATCCACCTGTACTCGATCGGCTACATGGCCCACGACGCCGAGCGCCGACGATTCTTCGCCTACCTGAACCTGTTCCTGGCGGCCATGCTGCTGCTCGTGCTGGCCGACAACTATCTGGGCCTGTACATGGGCTGGGAGGGCGTCGGCCTGGCGTCCTATCTGCTGATCGGGTTCTGGTCGCACAAACCGAGCGCGGCCACCGCGGCCAAGAAGGCGTTCGTGGTCAACCGGGTCGGCGATATCGGGTTGGCGGTCGCCCTGATGGTGATGTTCACCGCCACCGGAACCGTCTCGTATACCGGCGTATTCGCGGCCGCCCCGGAGCTGTCCGGCGGGACACTGAACGCCATCGGGTTGCTGTTGCTGCTGGCCGCATGCGGTAAGTCCGCGCAGGTGCCGCTGCAGTCCTGGCTGGGCGACGCCATGGAGGGCCCGACGCCGGTCTCCGCGCTGATCCACGCGGCCACCATGGTCACCGCCGGCGTGTACCTCATCGTGCGGTCCGGGCCGGTGTTCAACCTGGCGCCCGAAGCGCAGACCGCAGTCGCCGTCGTCGGCGCCGTCACCCTGCTGTTCGGTGCGGTCATCGGCTGCGCCAAGGACGACATCAAGAAGGCCCTCGCCGCGTCGACGATGAGCCAGATCGGCTACATGGTGCTCGCCGCCGGGCTGGGACCCGCCGGGTACGCCATCGCGATCATGCACCTGCTCACCCACGGCTTCTTCAAGGCCGGGCTGTTCCTGGGCGCCGGCTCGGTGATGCACGGGATGAACGACGAAACCGACATGCGCCGCTACGGCGGGCTGCGGTCGGTCATGCCGATCACCTTCGTGACCTTCGGCCTCGGCTATCTCGCGATCATCGGGGTGCCGCCGTTCTCCGGCTTCTTCTCCAAGGACGCGATCATCGAAACCGCCTTCGCCGCAGGCGGAGTCAAGGGTCTGCTGTTGGGCGGTGCGACCCTGCTCGGTGCGGGGATCACCGCGTTCTACATGACGCGGGTGATGCTCTTGACGTTCTTTGGTGAGCGCCGTTGGAAACCGAACACGCACCCACACGAATCCCCCGCGGTCATGACCGCCCCGATGTTGGTGCTGGCCGTCGGATCCGTCGGGGCCGGCGCGCTGCTGGCCGTCGGTGGCACGCTGGCGCACTGGCTGGAACCGGTGGTCGGCGCCCACGAGGCCCACCACGTCGTCCCGGTCTGGGTGATGACCACCATCACCCTGTCGGTGGTCGCGATCGGCATCGGCGTCGCCTACCGCATGTACGCCACCCGGCCCGTCCCCGAGATCGCGCCGGCCGGGTCCGCGCTGACCTCGGCCGCCCGCCGCGACCTCTACGGCGACGCCTTCAACGAACGGGTGTTGATGCGTCCCGGCGCGCAGTTCACCGCGGGGTTGGTCGAACTCGACGATGACGCGGTCGAGGGTGTCACGCGGGGACTGGCCTCCGGTGTGGCGGGTGCCTCGCAGCGGATGCGGCAGTGGCAGAACGGGTTCGCCCGGTCCTATGCGTTGTCCATGCTGGCCGGCACCGTCCTGGTCATCGGCGCGATTCTGGTGGTGAGGGTCTGGTGAACGGGATCGGCGTGCTGACCGCGCTGTGGGTGGTGCCGATGGTCGGTGCCGTGGCGGTGATCCTGCTGCCGTCCAAAGCTCTCGCCAAATATGCGGCGCTGGGGGTCTCGCTGCTGGTTCTCGTGCTGGCCGCCGTGCTGGCCGTCCAGTTCGATCCGGCCGGGGCGCAGTTCCAGTTCGTCGAGGACTATCCGTGGATCCCGACCTTCGGCACCGGTTACATCCTGGGCCTGGACGGAATCGCGCTGGCGTTGGTGGTGCTGACGGCGGTGCTGGTGCCGCTGCTGATCGTGGCCGGCTGGAACGACGCCGAGGCGAGCGCAGCGACGGGAAACCGGTTCGGTGACAGCAGCTTCGGCAACCGGTCCACACAGAGCTACCTGGCGCTGACGCTGGCCGTCGAGGCCATGGTGCTGATCTCACTGATGGCGCTCGACGTGCTGCTGTTCTACGTGTTCTTCGAGGCGATGCTCATCCCGATGTACTTCCTCATCGGCGGGTTCGGTGGCGCCGGACGGTCCAAGGCGGCGGTGAAGTTCCTGCTGTACAACTTGTTCGGCGGGCTCATCATGCTGGCCGCCGTCATCGGCCTCTACGTGGTGACCGCGAGCAGCGACGCTTTCGATTCGGGCACCTTCGACTTCCGGGCCATCGCCGCGGCCGTCGCCAACGGCGAACTGAACATCGACCCGGCGCTGCTGAACGCGCTGTTCCTCGGTTTCATGTTCGCGTTCGCGGTGAAGGCGCCGCTGTGGCCGTTCCACCGCTGGCTGCCCGATGCCGCGGTCGAATCCACCCCGGCGACCGCGGTGTTGATGATGGCCGTCGTCGACAAGGTCGGCACCTTCGGGATGCTGCGCTACTGCCTGCAACTGTTTCCCGACGCCGCGAAATACTTCCAGCCGCTGATCATCACGCTGGCCGTCATCGGGATCGTCTACGGCGCGGTCGTCGCGATCGGCCAGACCGATGTGATGCGGCTGATCGCCTACACCTCGATATCGCATTTCGGTTTCATCATCCTGGGCATCTTCGCGATGACCAGCCAGGGCCAGGCCGGCTCGACGCTGTACATGGTGAACCACGGCATCTCCACCGCCGCGCTGTTCCTGATCGCCGGATTCCTGGTGTCGCGCAGAGGTACCCGGCTCATCGCCGACTTCGGCGGCGTACAGCGCGTCGCCCCGGTGCTGGCGGGTACCTTCCTGGTCGCCGGCCTGGCCACCCTGTCGCTGCCCGGGCTGGCGCCGTTCATCAGCGAATTCCTGGTCCTGATCGGTACGTTCACCCGGTTCCCGGTGCTCGCGGTGGTCGCGGCCAGCGCACTCGTGCTGTCGGCGATCTACATCCTGTGGGCCTATCAGCGGATGATGACCGGACCGGTCACCGCCGGCAACGAATCGGTCCGGGACCTGATACCGCGGGAACTGATCGTGGTGGCCCCGCTGATCGCCCTGCTGCTGGTGCTCGGGGTGTATCCCAAACCGGCGCTCGATGTCATCAACCCGGCCGTCACGCACACGCTGACCACCATCGACGTCCAGGACCCGGTACCCGCCACGGCGGAAGGACCGGCGAAATGACCATCGAGGCACCGTCCATCGAATACGGCCAGCTCTCACCGTTTCTCATCGTGCTGGGCGTCGCCGTCCTCGGCGTGCTCGTGGAGGCGTTCCTGCCGCGCCGCGCCCGCTACGCCACCCAACTGGCACTGGCCCTGGGCGGTCAGCTGGCCGCGCTGGGCGCCGTCGTCTGGGTGCACACCGAACTCGGCGACTCGCCCGGCAATACCGCGGCGGTGGGCTCCCTCGTCGTCGACCGGCCCGCGTTGTTCCTGCAGGGGCTGCTGCTGCTGATCGGGCTCCTCGGTGTGTTGCTGATCGCCGAGCGGCGGATCGGCGCCGGCGGTGAGGCCGGGCTGGACGCGTTCACCCCGCAGGCCGCCGCGGTGCCGGGCAGTCTGGCCGAGAAGGTGGCCGTCAAAGCCGTTGTCGCGCAGACCGAGATCTTCCCGCTGACGATGTTCGCGCTCGGCGGCATGATGCTGTTCCCGGCCGCCGACGATCTGTTGACCATGTTCGTCGCCCTGGAGGTGCTCTCGCTGCCGCTGTACCTGATGTGCGGTCTGGCCCGGCGGCGCCGGCTGGTGTCGCAGGAAGCCGCACTCAAGTACTTCCTGCTCGGTGCGTTCTCCTCGGCGTTCTTCCTGTACGGAATCGCGATGCTGTACGGGTATYCCGGCGGCTTCGGCCTCGATGACATCGCCACCGCCGTGCAGGCCGACCGGGACAACACCACCCTGGCGCTGGTCGGGGTGGGGCTCGTCGCCGTCGGCATCCTGTTCAAAGTCGGTGCGGTGCCGTTCCATTCCTGGATCCCCGACGTCTATCAGGGCGCCCCCACCCCGGTCACCGCGTTCATGGCGGCCGCCACCAAGATCGCCGCGTTCGGCGCCATGCTGCGCATCTTCTATGTCGCGCTGCCCGGACTCGCCGATGACTGGCAGCCGATGCTGTGGGTGATCGCGATCGTCACCATGGTGGTCGGCACCATCACCGCGGTGTCCCAGAGCGATGTCAAACGGATGCTGGCCTATTCGGCGGTGGCGCACACCGGGTTCATCCTCACCGGCGTCATCGCGCTGAACGGCGCCGGGGTCGCGGCGACGCTGTTCTACCTGTTCGCCTACGGCTTCAGCACCCTGGGTGCCTTCGCGCTGGCCGGTCTGGTGCGCAGCGCCGACGGCGAGGAGGAAACCACGCTGACCCGGTGGGCCGGCCTGGGCCGGCGCTATCCGGTGGTGGGCGTGGTGTTTTCGCTATACCTGCTGGCCTTCGCCGGTATYCCGCTGACCAGTGGCTTCGTCAGCAAGTTCGCGGTGTTCAAGGCGGCCGCCGAGGGCGGAGCGGGACCGCTGGTGGTCATCGGCGTCATCGCCAGCGCGGTGGCCGCGTATTTCTATGTGCGGGTGATCGTGCTGATGTTCTTCACCGACCCGCCCGAGGATGCCCCCGTCGTCGTGGTGCCCAGCCTGCTCACCACGGGTGCGGTCACCGTCACCGCCGCCGTCACGTTCGCGCTCGGGGCGCTGCCACAACCGCTGCTGGATCTGGTGAACCAGGCGCAAAAGTTCGTGGGCTAGGTTCGGACGATGAGCGATGTTCTCACCGCCGACCATGGTGCCGTGCGGGTCCTGACCCTGAACCGTCCGCAGGCCCGCAACGCGCTGAGCCACGAGCTGATCAGGACGCTGTACGCGGCGTTGAAGGCGGCCGACGCCGACGAGGCGGTGCTCGCGGTCGTGCTCACCGGCACCGATCCGGCGTTCTGCGCCGGCGTGGACCTCAAGGAAGCGGCCCGCGACGGGCTCAAGTACTTCGAGGAGTTCCGCTCCCAAAGCTGCATCACCGCGGTCCGGGAGATGCGCACCCCGATCATCGGCGCCATCAACGGCGCCACCTTCACCGGCGGGCTGGWGATCGCGCTGGGCTGCGACTTCCTGGTCGCCTCCGAACGCGCGGTGTTCGCCGACACCCACGCCCGGGTGAACATCCTGCCCGGCGGCGGGATGACCGCGCGCCTGCCTCAGGTGGTCGGCCTGGCGATGGCCCGCCGGATGTCGATGACCGGTGAGGTCATCGACGCGGCCCGCGCCGAACGGATCGGCCTGGTCACCGAGGTCGTCGCGCACGATCGGTTACTGGAGCGCGCCCTGGAACTGGCCGCGGCCATCGCCGAGGTGCCGGGCCCGACGATGTTGGGGCTCAAGGAGATCTACACCGAGGGCGCGGCGGCGGTCATCGACCCGGCGCTGGCGGCCGAGGCGCGTATCGCCTTCGCCCAGCACCGCGAGTTCGGGGACCTCGGTGACCGGTTCCGCGCGGTGTCCGAGCGCAACAAGAGCCAGATCACCTAGTCGCCGAAACTGTATTCCGGCAGGCCTCCACTCGCACGTCCCCTTCTGGAACGCAGCTTCGGCGGAAAGCGACTCAGCGCACCACGCCGTGCACCAGGATCGCGGTGGTCTGGTCGACCCACTGCTCGTGCAGGTCCTGTCCAGGTGTCAGCAGCATCCGCAGCAGGGTGGCGCCACCGACCAGTTCGATGAGCCGACCCGGGTCGACCTCCGGTTTCACCTCGCCGCGCTCCACGGCGCGCTCCAGCCGTAGCCGCACCACCTCGAACAACCCGGTGAACCGGCCCATCACCCGGTCGTTGAGGTCGGGGTCGGCGGCCATGTCGGCGATCACCCCGGGCAGCGCCGCCCGCACCACCGGGCTGGTGAACACCGCACCGGCGGCCGCGATCATCTCCCGCACATCGGTGGCGATATCGCCCTCGGGCAGGCCCAGCGCGGTGGGGGCGGTGGGAAACGCCGCCTC
Organism: Mycobacterium sp. P4_H6; assembly: GCF_056400845.1. Classification (NCBI taxonomy): domain Bacteria; kingdom Bacillati; phylum Actinomycetota; class Actinomycetes; order Mycobacteriales; family Mycobacteriaceae; genus Mycobacterium; species Mycobacterium sp. P4_H6. Next base: position 55,863 of record NZ_JBFUKN010000010.1, read on the forward strand.
GTGCACCAGCTCCGCTTTGCTGGACCAGCGGCGGTACAGCGCGGTCTTCGTGGTGCCGGCCCGCTCGGCCACCGCGGCCATGGTCAGGTTCGAATATCCGATCTGCACAAGAAGATCCGATGTGGCCGCGAGGATGGCAGCATCGATGCGAGGGTCCCGGGGACGTCCGGCGCCCTTGTCAACCGGTGGTATCTCTGCTTTCATAACGCTACCCACCGTATCGTAATTCGGGCCGGAAGGAACAACCGTGGCCAACGAACCGGCTGTCGAGGACGTCAGCCGCCTCCAGCATTCCAGCCGCGACACCCTCGCTCTACCCGAGCAGCTGTCGCGGTGGCTGGCCTCGGTGCTGCCCGAACGGCAGGCGCCCGAGGTCACCATCGAGAACGGTGTCGACGCCAACGGGATGTCCTCGGAGACCATCCTGCTCACCGCGCGGTGGGGCGACGACGAGCAGCGCCTGGTCGCTCGGGTGGCGCCCACCGCCACCGATGTGCCGGTGTTCTCCTCCTACCGGCTGGACCACCAGTTCGAGCTGATGCGCCTGGTCGAGGAACTCACCGAGGTGCCGGTGCCGCGGGTCCGCTGGATAGACACCACCGGCGACGTGCTGGGCACACCGTTCTTCCTGATGGACCGCGTCGACGGCGAGGTGCCGCCGGATGTGATGCCCTACACCTTCGGCGGGAACTGGTTCGCCGACGCCACACCCGAGCGCCGGCGCGAACTGCAGGACACCACGGTGGAGGTGCTGGCCAAGCTGCACGCCATTCCCGATGCAGCACAACAGTTTTCCTTCCTGGCCGAGGTCGACCCACCCGGCGACACCCCGCTGCGCCGACATTTCGGCTGGCTCAAGGAGTGGTACGAGTTCGCAGTGCCCGATATCGGCCGCTCACCGCTGGTCGAGCAGGCGCTGAAGTGGCTCGAAGAGCACTTCCCCACCGATGTCGCGGCATCCACCCCGGTGCTGACCTGGGGCGACTCCCGCGTCGGCAACGTGCTGTACCGGGACTTCCGGCCGGTCGCGGTGCTCGACTGGGAGATGGCGACGGTCGGCCCGCGCGAGCTGGACGTCTCGTGGATCATCTTCGCCCACATGGTGTTCCAGGAGCTCGCCGGTCTGGCCGGGCTGCCCGGCCTGCCGGACGTGTTGCGCGAAGAGGATGTGCGCGCCACCTATGAACGACTGACCGGTGCCACCCTGGGCGATCTGCACTGGTTCTACATCTACTCAGCGGTGATCTGGTGCTGCGTGTTCATGCGCACCACCGCCCGCCGCGTGCACTTCGGGGAAATGGAACAGCCCGAAGATGTCGAGACCACCTTCTACCACGCATCCCTGTTACGGCGGTTGCTGCAAGATGAGGAGTCATAAGTGCTCGGACCGATGGATGAGTTTCCGGTACACCAGGTTCCGCAGCCCATTGCGTGGCCGGGGTCCTCGGACCGGAACTTCTATGACCGTTCCTACTTCAATGCCCACGACCGCACCGGCGACATCTTCGTCATCACCGGGCTGGGCTACTACCCCAACCTCGGGGTGAAGGACGCCTTCCTGCTTGTACGCCGCGGAGACGTCCAGACCGCGGTGCACCTGTCCGATGCGCTCGATCAGGACCGGCTGAACCAGCACGTCAACGGCTACCGGATCGACGTCACCGATCCACTGCACAGTCTGCGGATCACCCTGGAGGAGACCGACGGTATCGCCGCCGACCTCACCTGGAACGGCCTGTTCGACGTGGTGCAGGAGCAGCGACACCTGATGCGCCAGGGCACCCGGGTCACCTTGGACGCTCAGCGTTTCGCCCAGTTGGGTTCGTGGAGCGGGCATTTGGAGATCGACGGGGAACGCATCGCGGTGGACCCGGCGACCTGGATCGGCTCCCGCGACCGGTCCTGGGGGATCCGCCCGATCGGCGAGGCCGAGCCGGCCGGACGTCCCGCCGATCCGCCGTTCGAGGGCATGTGGTGGCTCTACRTGCCGGTCGCCTTCGACGACTACTCGATCGTCATCATCATCCAGGAGGCCCCGGACGGGTTCCGCTCGCTCAACGACTGCACCCGGATCTTCAAGGACGGTCGCGTCGAACAGCTCGGCTGGCCGCGGGTGAAGATCCACTACCGCTCGGGAACCCGCATCCCCACCGGCGCCACCATCGACGCCACCGCGCCGGACGGCACCGCGCTGCGCTTCGACGTGGAATCCAAACTGCCGGTACCGATTCACGTCGGCGGCGGTTACGGCGGCGACTCGGACTGGATCCACGGCGTGTGGAAGGGCGAGAAGTTCACCGAGCGGCTCACCTACGACATGACCGACCCGGCAATCGTCGACCGGTCAGGTTTCGGGGTCATCGACCATGTGGGCCGGGCGGTCTGCACCGAAGGCGACAAGGCCCCGGTCGAGGGCTGGGGTTTGTTCGAGCACGGCGCGCTGGGCCGGCACGACCCGTCCGGGTTCGCCGACTGGCTCACCGTCGCCCCCTGACGTCTAGGCCGCCCAGAACAGCGCGCCGGCAGCCACCGCTTCCACCAGGAAGTAGAACCAGTTGGGGTAGAACGCCGTCCGGTCACCCAGCACCGCGGACGCGACGCGGCCGAACGCCATCCCGGCCAGTGCCGCACCGACGGTGATCAGTACTCCGGTGCGCAGCTCCCCCGGCGTGGCCGCCGCATACCCGAGCACCGCGGCGATGGCCAACCCGAAACCGCCATACACCGCACGCACTTCCGCGCGCTGCACATCGGAGCCCAGCGCGAACCCGAACGGGCGCAGCATCGCCCCGGGCGCGGCCAGCGCGTACAGGCCCATGCCGAGAAAGAACACCCCGACGATGACGATCACTGCTGGGACCACGGTAACCTCCTGATCAGTTGACGAGGAGTCCAGCATGTCGCCCCGAACACCCGCTCTGCTTCCGCAAACCTGCTATCCGGCGGTGTGGTTGTGGCCGGGCCAGGCCCTCTACTCCGGCCCCGGCCTGGGCCTGGAGCCGCACTCCGGTGCGGTGTGGTGTCTGGCCGTCGGGGTGGACGGTCCCCTGACGGTGCGGGTCGGCGAGCAGCACATCGAAGCCCGCACGGCGCTGATCCCGCCGCGGTTGGTGCACCATCTGACGATCACGGGATCCTTGGTGTCCTGTTACCTCGATCCGGCTTCGCAGCGATCCGCCGCCTGCCGCGCGCAGTTCGATGAGTTCCGCGTGGGCATCGGCGTCCACCACGCCGCCGAGGCCGACCTGCTCACCCCACCCACCGGTGATGTCGAGGCGCYGCACTGGCTGGATATCGCTGCACCCTCCGATGTTCAGGTGATCGACCCGCGAATCGAACTGGCCGCCAAGCAGATCCGCGAGGACCCGGCGGCCGCGGTATCGGCTGCCGAGCTCGCCGCGTCGGTCGGGTTGTCCGAATCCCGTTTCCTACACCTGTTCCGTCAGGAGATCGGGTCCAGCCTGCGCCGCTACCGGCTGTGGAGCCGGCTGATGCGCGCCGGCACGCAGATCGCCGCCGGACAGAATCTCACCACCGCGGCGGTGGAGGCCGGGTTCGCCAGCCCGTCGCATCTGGCCGACCGGTTCAAGACGACGTTCGGTCTGTCCGCGACGCAGCTGTTGGCGACCGGCCTGACCATCCGGACCCCGTGAGTTCTAGCCCGCGACGGTGCGCAAACTCTGGCTGGCGGGCGGCGTGTCGCCCTCAGACACGCTCGCTCGCGGGGAAGCGGCGGAGCCGGCCTGCACCCTGCCGAACACCATCGACTCCTCGATCCGGTCGAAGCGGTGCTCGAAGGTGTCCAGCGCATAGTTGTGCCGCACGTTCCACGGTCGCTTCGTCCCCGACTTGGGCAGTGCGTGCGGGGACCGTTTGACGTAGCCGGCATCGAGATCGAAGGCCGGTTTCTCCGGCATGACGGTCGAGCCGAGGTGCGGGTAGGCGCTGGTGTAGCCGTGGGAATCCATGTAGGCCAACAGTTTGGCCACCGCCCGCGCGGTCATGTCGGCGCGCAGCGTCCACGATGCGTTGGTGTAGCCGATACACCAGGCCATGTTGGGGACGTCCTCGAGCAGGTGCTCCTTGTAGACGAACCGCTCGGTCGGATCGACCCGCTTGCCGTCCATGGTGATCTCGATGCCGCCGAGTGACTGCAGTTGCAGGCCGGTCGCGGTGACGATGATGTCGGCGTCGATCCGGTTCCCCGATGTGAGCACGATGCCCTCGGCGTCGACGCGCTCGATGTGATCGGTCACCACCTCGGCACGCCCGGCGCTGATGTCCTCGAACAGATCGCCGTCGAGCACCAGGCACATCCGCTGGTCCCACGGGTTGTAACGCGGCTTGAAGTGGACGTCGACCGGGTAGCCCTCGGGCAGTTCGGCGATGGTGGCCCGGCGGATCACCTTGCGGCCGATGCCCGGCGCCTTGCGGAAGAACATGTACAGCAGGAAGTGGTACCAGGCGTTGCGGAACCGGACGACCTGATGAGCGATCTTGCGCGGCAGCACTTTCCGCACCGCCTGCATCGGCTTGGGCACCGCAGGCATCGACATCATGTAGGTCGGTGAGCGTTGCAGCATGGTCACGTGGGCGGCCGTCTCGGCCAACTCGGGGACCAGGCTGATCGCGGTGGCGCCACTGCCGATGACCACGATCCGCTTACCGGCGTAATCGAGGTCCTCGGGCCAGAACTGCGGATGCACGACGGTCCCGGCGAAGGACTCGATGCCGGGGAATTCCGGGGTGTGCGCCTGGTCGTAGTTGTAGTAGCCGGTGCCGAAGAACACGAACCGGGCGCGGTGGGTGATGGCCACCCCGTCCTGCTCGGCGTGCACCGTCCAGGTGTCGGTCGCCGAATCCCAGTCCACCGAGGACACCCGGGTGTCGAACCTGATGTGCCGGTCGATGCCGTGCTTGCGGGCCGTCGTGGTCAGGTACTCGCGGATATCGGCGCCGTCGGCGACGTGCTCGCGACGGGTCCACGGCTCATAGGGGTAGCTCAGGGTGAAGATATCGCTGTCGGAACGAATCCCCGGGTAGCGGAACAGATCCCAGGTGCCACCGATGCGCGCGCGCCGCTCCAGGATGGTGTAGCTCGATCCTGGATTGCGCTCCTGGATGCGGTAGGCGGCGTTGATGCCCGAGATGCCGGCCCCGATGATGAGCACATCGGAGAACTCGGGTTCGGTCTCAGCTGCGTTGGACACCGGACAACCTCCTTGTGGTCCTGCCCCGTACCACCCCACCTTAGGACCTCAGGTGCGCAGCTCGTCAACGATCTGGGCCAGCAATTCCGTTTCGATCGGCCCGGGCTGGTAGATGCAGATCCGGTCCGAGATGCCGTCGACGCGGTCCCGGATATGGGCCGCCACCTGCGCCGGGGTGCCGCACGCGGCGATGGTGTGCAGCACATCGTCGTCGATCAGCGCGCCCATCTCCGACCAGCGGCCCTGCTTGGACAACGCGTTCAGCTCGGGCTGCAGGTCGCCCCAGCCGTGGATGTCTAGCACCGGCCGGTACGCCGGGGTGGACCCGTAGAACGCCAGCAGCTGCCGGGTGGCCGTGTGGTCCTCGCCCACCGACACGATGATCTCGGGGACGATCGCCAGGTCGGCGCGGGTGCGTCCGCCCGCGGCGAGGCCCTCGTCGACGGCGGTCATGGTGACCTCGTGCAGGAACTTCTTGTTCCCGAACGGCATCACCAGCAGACCGTCGGCGTGCTGTGCGGTGGCCTTGGTCAGTCGTGGGCCCAGCGCGCCGACGTAGATGGGCGGTGGGCCGTACGGGTTGTCGCGCGGGGTGAACGTCGGCGTCATCAGGGTGTGCCGGTAGTACTCACCGCGGAAGTCCAGACGTTGGCCGGTGGACCAGGTGTCGAAGATGGCGCGCAGCGCCGCGACGAGTTCGGTCATCCGCACCACCGGGCGGTCGAAGTCCGCGCCGAACCGCTTCTCGATCTGGGTGCGGATCTGGGTGCCCAGCCCGAGGGTGAACCGGCCCTTCGTCAGGATCTGTAGATCGATGGCCTGGTGCGCCAGATGGATCGGATTGCGCGGGAACGCGATCGCCACATTGGTCATCAGGTCCAGTCCGCCGACGGTGGAGGCCAGCGTCAACGGCGTGAACACGTCGTGCGGGCCTTCGAAGGTGAACACCCCGCTGGCACCGGCATCACGCAACGCCTCGGTGCGTTCGATGGCTCCCACAGGACCGAACAGCGCAGTCATCACCTTCACAGCGCCTCACCCTAATGCGACACCGGTGCGAAAACGCACGCAATCGCCCGGGCAATGGCCACACTGGTGCTGTGACCGATGTGATCGTGGTGGGGGCCGGATTCGCAGGACTGTCGGCGGCACGGGAGTTGACCAAGCGCGGGCACGCGGTGGTGGTGCTCGAAGGCCGGGACCGGGTCGGGGGTCGTTCCTACACCGCGACGCTGGCCGGGGTCCCGGTCGATCTGGGCGCGACGTTCGTCGGTCCCACCCAGGACGCGGTGATTGCGCTGGCCGCCGAACTGGGTTGTGACACCGTGCCGACCTACAGCCGCGGCAAGAACCTCATCCGCTGGCACGGCAAGGTGCGCTCCTACCGGAGCAGCATCCCGAAACTGTCCTTGATCGATCTGCTCGACGTGTCACGCATCCAGTGGCGTTTCGACCGGCTGAGCCGGCTCATCCCGGTGACCGACACCTGGGCGGCGCCGGCCGCGCACCGGCTGGACCAGAAGAGCCTGGAGGGCTGGCTGCGCGCGGTGCATGCGAGCGCCTCCACCCGCAACCTGATGGCCATCATGGCGCGGGTGACGTGGGGGTGCGAACCCGCCGACGTGTCGATGCTGCACGCAGTGCGCTACGTCAAGGCCGCCGGTGGGCTGGGACGGATGCTCGACGTCAAGGGCGGTGCCCAGCAGGACCGCTTCCCCGCCGGCACCCAGCAGATCGCCCAGCGCATCACCGCCGAACTCGGTGACCGGGTGCTCACCGGCGCCCCGGTGCAGCGCATCACCCGCACCGGTTCGGGTTTCACCGTGCAGTCCGCGCGCGGTGAGCATTCGGCGGCCGCCGTCGTGCTGGCGATCGCGCCCGCGCACCGGGCGGCGATCACCTTCGATCCGCCCTTGCCCGTGGGCTACACGCAACTCGCGACGCACTGGCCGCAGGGCAATCTCAGCAAGGTCTACGCCGCCTACGACAAACCGTTCTGGCGGACCGGCGGGTGCTCCGGCGAGGCGCTGTCCGACGAGGGCCCGATCTTCATCACCTTCGATGTCAGCCCCGGCGATGACGGCCCCGGGGTCCTGCTGGGGTTCGCCGACGCCCGCAACTTCGACGACCTGGCACCCGAGGTGCGCCGCGAACGCGCACTCGCGTGTTTCACGACGCTGTTCGGTGATGCCGCCGCCACCCCCATCGACTACCTGGATCACTGCTGGAGCGCCGAGCCGTTCGCCCCCGGCGGGCCGACCGCGGCGGTACCGCCCGGCGCGTGGGTCGAGCACGGCAAGCACCTGCGCACACCGGTGGACGGAATCTTCTGGGCCGGAACCGAAACCGCCGATCAGTGGACCGGGTTCCTGGACGGCGCGGTGCGCTCCGGGCACCGCGCGGCGGCCGAGGTGGGGGCCTACCTCAGGAGCTGAGCCGCTGCTGTGCAACCGATTCGGCGAGCGAGCGCAACGTGCGGTTGACCTCATCGGGGCATTCCAGAATGGCGCAGTGCCCGCCGGGCAGCTCCACGAACTCGGCGAGGTTCGGGGCGTGCTCGGCGATGTGCCGCGACGCGTTGATCGGCAACAACCGGTCCTTCGTGCTGCCGATGACCAGCGTGGGCACGGTCAGGTTCCGCAGTGAAATATGCTGCGCGCCAAGACCGTCGACCAGCACCCGGGCCCAGCCGCCGCGGCCCGCGGGCGGGGTGGAGGCGAACAGCTGATACACCAGTTCGGCGATCGACGGATCGGCATCGCGGCCCACCGCGAGATAGGCCACGAACCGCTTGTTGGCCCGGTCGGCGAGCTTGGGTACCGGGGTGGCACCGAACGTCTTGAGCAGGGTTCCCGCGCCGCGGATGCGGGTGGCCGCCAGCGCCGTGGGCACCTGAGCCAGCTGCACATCGCGCAGCAGGTCACCGGTGGTGGTGTTGATGAGCGCGACGGCGTCGGCGCACTGCGCGACGCGGTGCGGGTAGCGCTGTGACCAGGCGCTGATGGCGATGCCGCCCATCGAGTGCCCGCCGATCACCGCGCGTTGTCCCGGCGCGAGCGTCGCGTCGAGCACCGCATCGAGATCGGCGGCCAGATGGTTGAGGCTGTAGCCCGTGCGGCCCCGCGGCGCCTCGCTGAGGCCGTGCCCGCGGTGGTCGTAGGCGATCACCTTATAGTCGCGGGCCAGGTCGGCGATCTGGTGGGCCCAGACCTCGATGGCGCAGGTGATGCCGTGCGCCAGCACGATCGGATAGCCGTCGTCGGGACCGAACACCCGGGCGTGCAGCCGGGTTCCGTCGAAGGAACGCACGTGCACGGTGTTGGCCGGCGGGAGCGCGGGCAGCGTCATCGTGGTTGCTCCAATCAGTCGGCGCCTTTGCCGATGGACAGGCATTGCCTGGGGATGGATCTTAACGCCCGGTGACCAGCACCGGCTTGATTGCCCGGCCGGCTTTCGCGGCGGCCCACGCCTGGTCGAAGTCGTCGAACGGGTAGCTGCTGACCAGCTTGTCGAGCGGCAGTTCACCGCGGCGGTGGTACTCGGCCAGTTGCGGGATGAACACCTGCGGGTCGCTGTCGCCCTCCACCACGCCGCGCACCGTCAGGCCCTTTGCCATGATCAGCATCACCGGTAGCTCGGCGGTCGGCGCACCGAGACCGACCAGGGCCAGCGTGCCGCGCGAGGCCAGCACACCCACCGCCGAGCCGATGACATCGGGGCGTGCGGTGGTGTCCACCGCGCCGGCGACTCCCCCGGTCACGCTCAGGATCTCGGCCGCGGCGTCACCCGCGGTCGGGTCGATGGTGTGGGTGGCGCCCAGCTCGGTGGCCAGCGCGCGCCGCTCGGCGATCGGGTCGACCGCGATGATGGTGGCGGCCCCGCCGATCCGCGCGCCCATGACCGCGGAGAGCCCGACGGCCCCGGCGCCGAAGACCGCGATGCTCGGGGCGGCCCCGATCACGTTGAGGACCGCACCGACGCCGGTCTGTACGCTGCAGCCCAGCGGCGCGGCCAGTGCCGGATCGAAGCCGTCGGGCAGCGGTACCGCGTTGCGGCTGCCGGCGATGGCGTGGGTGGCGAAGCTGGACTGCCCGAAGAAGCCTCCGGTGATGGGCGCCCCGTCCAGGCGCAGGGCGCTGGTCTCGTCGCGGCGGCTGCCGCGCATGTTGAGGTTGGTGGACTGGTCGCAGTAGGCGGGCCGGTCCTGCGCGCAGTTGCCGCAGGTACCGCAGCTGGCGAAGGTCAGCACGACCTGCTCGCCGACCCGGCGGGCGGCCTGCGGGCCGACGGCGACGACGGTGCCTGCGCCCTCGTGGCCGAACACCATGGGCGTCTTGCCGAAGATCGACGCCATGGTGATGTCGGTGTGGCAGATCCCGACGGCGTCGATGCGCACCAGCACCTCGTCACCCACCGGGTCCCGCAATTCGACATCACTGAGCTGCGGGTCCTGTCCGGGTTCGAGGAGCACCGCGGCACGTGCCTTGATCACTTGACGCATGTTAAATGGTGAGTCATGCGTGCCATACAGATACCCCGGTTGGACGGTCCCGACGCTGCAGAGCTGGTGGACATCGACGAACCCACCGCCGACGGGGTGGTGATCGACGTGCACGCGGCCGGGGTGGCGTTCCCGGATGCGCTGCAGACCCGCGGCCTCTACCAGTACAAGGCGCCGCTGCCCTATGTGCCGGGCGCCGAGATCGCCGGTGTGGTGCGCAGCGCCCCGGCCGGCGCCGCGGTGGCCGCCGGTGACCGGGTCGCCGGCCTGACCATGCTGACCGGCGGGATGGCCGAGGTGGTGACGCTGCCCGAGGACCGGGTCTTCGCACTGCCCGACAACGTGTCCTTCGAGGCCGGCGCCGGGGTGTTGTTCAACGATCTGACGGTGCACTTCGCGCTGCGCACCCGCGGCCGGATCGCCGAGGGYGAGACGGTGCTGGTGCACGGCGCGGCAGGCGGTATCGGCACCTCGACGCTGCGGCTGGCCCCGGCGTTCGGCGCGGTGCGCACCATCGCGGTGGTGAGCACCGAGGAGAAGGGCGAGATCGCCCGGGCGGCAGGGGCATCCGATGTGGTGCTGGCCGACGGTTTCAAGGACGCGGTCAAGGAGCTCACCGGCGGCCGAGGCGTGGACATCGTGCTGGACCCGGTCGGTGGCGACCGCTTCACCGATTCGCTGCGCTCACTGGCTCCGGGCGGACGGCTGCTGGTGGTCGGTTTCACCGGCGGCGAGATCCCGACGGTCAAGGTGAACCGGTTGCTGCTCAACAATGTCGACGCCATCGGTGTCGGGTGGGGCGCCTGGACCGGAACGCACCCGGGTTATCTGGCGCAGCAGTGGGCCGAACTGGCGCCGCTGCTGGCCTCCGGTGCGGTCAGCGCACCCGAGCCCATCGTGTACCCGCTGGAGCGTGCCGGCGAGGCCATCGCGTCGCTGGAGAACCGCAGCGCCAAGGGCAAGGTCGTCCTCAAAGTCCGCTGACACCCCGCGATTTCCGCACCATTGGTAACGGAGAGCGTTACTGAGTGTGCGCAAGTCACTCGGGGACCGGGAGGATGAGCCGCGAGCCCGGGCCGATCTCGTGGCTGGCACGCAGCAGCCGCGACGCCGACCACACCGGCTCGCCGGTGCCGGGGTTTCGGGCGAACCGCGGATGCGACCCGCCCGCGATGGACACCCGGATGCGGGCACCGGCGGCGAAGCGGTGCGCGATCGGGTCGAGGTCCAGCCGCAGCGTGTCCCTGTCCCCCGGCGTCCGGGTGACGTAGCCGTCGCTGACATTGCGGGAGTGGCCGTCGGCGTCGACCTCGCTGATCCGCACCCACACATCGGCCCAGCCGGTATCGGTGTTGTGCGCCAACTCGATTCGCGGGACGCCGATCACCTCCAGCGCTTCGTCGAGCACCGGGCCGGTGAAGGTGACGACGTCGCCGCGGGCGGCCAGCGCGGTGTCGTCCCGGTAGCCGCGCGGGGCGAACAACAATCGTCCGCCGATGGTCGGCGTCGGCTCCGCGGGATCGAACACGAACCGGGCCACGGGGTCACCGGCCGGTGCGGGTTCGGCGCCGAGTCTGGCCCGCGGCCGCAGGTGCAGCACCCGCTGCGCAGTCGGCGGTGGCCAGGCCGGCAGCTGCCGCCATCCCCCGCCGCCGGTGACGTGCACTCGCACCCCAACGGGGCGTTCGCCGTCCAGCCAGCGCAGTGAATCGCGCAGCACGTCGCCGCCTCCGTCGCCATGGCTCCACGGCCCGATCACCAGTGCGGGCTGCACGCCGCGGTCGGCCAGTTGCCGGTACTGATCGAGGGTCTGGGTCAGGAAGACGTCCTGCCAACCGGTCACCAGCAGCACCGGGGTGCTGACCCGCTGCAACGCATGCCCGAGCCGGCTCGGCCGCCAGTACGGGTCGGACAGATCCGGAGTGCGCAGCCAGGACTCGTGCCACGGGGCGCGGCCCTTCAGCATCTTCGCGCCGGCGTCGCTCAGCGGCACCGTGCTCAGCGGCCCTTTCAGCCGCCACGGCACCGTCACCATCCGCAGCACGGTGCGCGCCGTGCCGCCGTCCTCCTGTCTGGCCACCTGGAAACTCCAGGTCAGGAAATCTGCGAGAGCGAATGCGCCGGTGCTCCAACCGGATTCGGCGAAGTCGTGCGGGGCCATACCGATCACCGAGGTGCTGAGCTCCGCAGGCGGATCGGCCAGCAGCGCCCACTGGGTGAAGCCCAGATAGGACGATCCGACGGTGGCGAACTCGCCGTCGAACCAGGGCTGTCGGCGCATCCAGGTCACCGTGTCGGCGGCGTCTTCGGCTTCGGCGACGCCGGGCTCGAAGTGACCTTCCGAGCCGAAAGTTCCCCGCACGCTTTGCATCACGACGCGGTAGCCGCGCCCGGCGTAGATGCCGGCGGTCACCGTCGCCGGCAGGTTGGTGCGCCCGTACGGGGTGCGGATCAGCACCGTGCCGCGCGGTTCGGCCACCGGGGTGTACAGGTCGGCCAGTAGCCGCACACCGTCGCGCATCGGTGCCGCCAGATCATGGGTCACCCGGTAGTCGGTGGCCGGCCCGGGCAGGCCCAGCCGGCGGCGGGTCACGCGGGTGACCAGCCGGACGATCGGGCCGGGCCGGGTCTCAACAGTGGTCGCCATCGCGCTCCATTGTTGCGGATGGGCCACGAAAGCCGGAATGGGCGCTGATGAGGCTGCCGATGACCTACCTTCGTGTCATGCACAGAAGTCTGTTCGGCGGCCTGGCCGTCCTTACCGTGGCGTCGGCTGCGCTACTGGGTGCGGCGCCCGCCGGAGCCGACCCGAAGACCGAACGTGCCTATCTCAACGCGTTGACCAATGCCGGCATCATCCCCGAGTTCTACACCGCACCCGCGGCGCTGACGAGCGCGCAGAACCTGTGCCGCACCATGGACACCGGCGTCAGCCAGCTCTCGGTGGTCGACACTGTGATGGCATCCGACGCAGTGCCCGAGGATGTCGCGTCCTTCGTGGTGGGCACCGCGACGGTGGCGTTCTGCCCCTGGCACTCGATGAACAACTAACCGCCGGCCGCGACCTCGAGGCCCCGTTTCACTTCCAGCCTGCGCAGCTTGCCCGACGACGTCCTGGGCAGCGTGCCCGGTTTGACGAACACCACGTCGGCGGGAACCACACCGCAGCCCGAGGCGACCTGTTGCATGAGCGCGGCGCGGGCACCCGGCTCGTCGGGGCCGCGGAACTCCGCGGTGACGACGAGGCCGGGGCGGATGGAACCCTCACCGACGCCGACGGCCACCACCGCGCCCTCGCGCACCCCGGGCACCAGTGCGGCGATCCGTTCGACCTCGGCCGGGAAGATGTTGCGGCCGGCCACCGTGATGATCTCCTTGGCGCGTCCGCACACCACCAGACCGCCGTCGACGAAGTAGCCCAGATCGCCTGTGCGGAACCATTCTTCGGCGGTACGGGACGCCTCGCCGAGGTAGCCGGAGAACATGGAGGTGCCGCGGATGGCGATTTCGCCGAGCTCACGGTCGGCGACCTCGGTGGCGGCGTTCTCGTAGGGTTCGATGCGGACTTCCATCCCGGGGATGGCCGCACCCAGGATGGCATGCCGGCGCGGCGCGGTGCCGCCCTCGGTCGTGAACACCGTCTCATCGATGAGCATACCGACACCGGGCACCGGAACCGTTACCGCACAGGTGGATTCGGCCAGACCATAGGACGGTGACAGCGCGCCCGCGGAGAAGCCGAAGCGTGCCATCTCGGTGGCGAAGCGCTCGGTCAGTTCGCAGTCGACGGGTTCGCCGCCGTTGAGCGCGAAGCGCAGGGCAGACAGATCGACATCGGTGACCCGCCGCGAGTACTTGCCGATCATCCCGTAGGCCATGTTGGGCGCCGCGGTGACCGACGCTCCGCTCTCGGACAGCCAATTCAGCCAGCGGAACGGTGAGGCCTGGAACGCCGAGGTGGGCGCCTGCCAGACGTCGGTGCCGGCCAGCGCCCCGGAGAGCAGGAAGCTCAGGCCCATATCGTGATAGAGCGGTAGCCAGGAGCATCCGACATCGCCGGGACGGACCCCGATCCGGTCGTTGAGGCCGCCGAGATTGGCCAGCACCGCGGCGGGCGGCAGTTGCACGGTCTTGGGCGTGCCGGTGGACCCCGCGGTGCCCTGCATGATCGCGACCGGAGCGTCCAGGCACGGCAGCCGCAAGGTTGTGGACCGCCGTGGATGGGCGACCGTCGCGAGGTCGAAGATGTCCGGTGATTCGCCTGCGCTGGAGAGCTTTTCGAGATAGACACCCTGGCTGCCGACCCGCCCGGCCGAGATGCCCCGGAACCGGGCCTGGGTGGCCTGCGCCCACTGGGTGGTGTCGGCACCGCGGATCGGTCCCGGCAGGATGGACACCGCCGAGCCTGCCAGGAAGGCACCGATGACCGAGGAGATCAGTTCGGCGGTCGGTTCGCCGACCAGACCCAGACGGCGAATGTCCTCGGTGAGCAGATATTCGGCGACGTTCTCCGCACGCGCGTAGATCTCCGGCCACGGGTGGCGGATCCACTGGCCGTCGGCGAGCAGCACCAGATCGCCGGCGCCGGCGGTCAACGACTCGGCCAGCGCGGACGCCAGAGGGTTCACCATGACTGGAAACTATATGACGTTTGCTCGTTGTGGTTTCGTCCGCTGACGACGGCGACAATTTGACAACGGTTCGGTGGTTGTGCGCAAATCCATGACCTGCCGCGCATCGGGCCGGATTATTGGCCGGTCGCTGAGGAGTTCCTCAGCTACCGGTGCGAGGCCCGATCGTCGATGCGGACCGCCCGGCGCCAGCGGCTACTGCCAAGCTGTAGCGGTGGGTTCCGATGCCGAGCGCGACCGCGACGACACCGGACGGCCGCGCAACACCCGGCCCCGCGATGCGCTGGGTCGGCCACTGCCCTATGGCAGCACCGGCGTGCCACGCATCCCCGACGACCTCCGGCTGTCCCCGGCGCAGACCTTGCGCTACGCCCAGGATCTGCTCGACCGCGGGCAGGCGTTCGGCGCGCACGAGGTGCTGGAGTCGGCGTGGAAGGACGGCCCCGATGAGGAACGCGCGCTGTGGCAGGGCCTGGCGCAGCTGGCGGTAGGTATCACCCACGTGCAACGCGGTAACCGCTCGGGTGCGGCCTCGTTGCTGCGCCGGGCATCGGGGCGGCTGCGCCTGATCGACCTGCCCGCCCGGTACGGCATCGACGTCGCCGGGTTGATCGGCCGCGCCGACGCACTGGCCGCTGATCTCGACGCCGGCCGCGATATCGCCCCCGACCTGCTGCGGATCCGGCTACTCGGCGCTGACTAGGCTGGATATCCGGCACGATAGAGGAGCGGCTCATGGTCACCCTGGACCGCCTGGTGAACGTCCTGGGCAGTTACGGCGTGCGCTTGTGCAACTCGGCGATACCGCGCTCGGCGGTGCTGCGCAGTGTGGTGCTGCACGAGGCGACCGCCGGGAGCGGCCCGGTCATCGGCGATGTACTACTGGCCGTCGGCGCGCAATCGGTGCCCGAGGCGCTGCAGTGGGCGCGTTCCAGCCAGTCGGTGGCCGTCCTCAGCCGCGGTGACGACACCGGCGTCGGCGAGGAATCCGGGATCGCGGTGCTGGTGGTGGACCCGGCGGTGCCGTGGAGCGAGCTGGCCGCCATCGTCTACGGGCTGGTGCTGGAGGGCCGCGAGACCGCCGCCGGCCGCGGCCCCACCGATCTGTTCGCGCTGGCCGACAGCGTGGCCGACTCGATCGGCTGCGCGGTCACCATCGAGGACGCCCATTCGGGGCTGCTCGCGTACTCGCGGCTGCAGGCGCACGCCGATACGGCCCGGGCCGACACCATCCTGAACCGCCAGGCACCCCCGGCCGTGCACGAGTTACTCAGCGCCCGTGGCATTTTCGCACACCTGTCGATCTCCGACGAACCGATGTTCGTCGAGGCCGATCCCGCCAACGGCCTGACCGGGCGGACGGTGGTGGCGGTGCGGGCCGGCCGCGAGCTGCTCGGTTCGGTCTGGGTGACGTGCCGGGAACCGCTGGACGACACCCGGCGCCGGGCACTGTCCGACGGTGCACGCACCGTGGCCATGCACGTCCTGCGCTCCCGCGCGAGCGCCGACCTGGAACGTCAGGTCGAGTCCGATCTGGTGGCGCGGCTGCTGGAGGGCTCCGCCGATTCCGCCACGGCGGCCAGCAGGCTCGGGCTGCGCCAGACCGCGCTGCGGGTGATCGCCGTGCACGCCGACATCRCGGGTGAACCGCATGCCGCGCTACTGCTCGCGTTCGAGCACGCCACCTCCGGATTCGGCTGGTCCCGTCCGGGCCGCAGCAGCCTTGGCCGCAACACCCTCTACACCGTGCTGCCGAGCGAGGATGTCGATCCGGCCCGGCGCTGGGTGAGCGCGATGCGCGCCGCGCTGCCGGCTCACACCACGATCCGGGCCGGTATCAGCGCGCCGGCCGAGGCCACCGAACTGGCGGCGGCCCGGCAAGAGGCCGACGAGTGCCTGGCGCTGCACGAGGACCCGTCGACCCCGGATGCCGTACCCGCCTACGACGAATCGTGGCACGACATCCTGCTGCAGCGGCTGCGCACCGCGGCCAGGTCCACCCGGGTGCCGGCGCGCGGACCGGTGGCCGACCTACGGCGTCACGACGCCGCGCAGTCCACCCAGTACGTGGCGACGTTGCGGGCCTGGTTGACCGCGCAGGGCGACCTCGCGCAGGCCGGCGAGGCGCTCGGTGTCCACGAGAACACCGTGCGCTACCGGCTGCGCAAGATGGCGGAGGTGACCACGCTGGACCTCGACGACCCGCACAAACGGCTGGCGATGACGATCGAGCTCGCAGCGCACTGAGGCATGTCGGGAACCGACAAACACCACGGGTCCGGTTGTCCCGTCCGGGCAAGCCCCCCGGGGTGCGCCCGGGCCACCATCGAGGGGACGGCCCGATCGACGGCCGATGAGGAGAACCCATGCGCCCGAATCACCAGGTGTGGATCAGCAGGCAGGCCCGCGACCGGATGGAAGCCGAGCTCGCCGACCTACTGGCGGTGAGCGCCGATGACGACACCACCGATTGGGATGTGCACCAGGCCCGCAAGGCACGGATCTGGCAGATCCAGGATCTGCTGATGAACGCCGCCATCGACGAGATGMCGGCCGATGACGGAATCGCGGAACCCGGAATGATTCTCACCGTGCGCTTCGACGGCACCGGTGAGACGGAGACCTTCCTGCTGGGCACGCCGATCGCCGAGCTCGGGGACCTGGAGGTGTGTTCGGCGCAGTCGCCGCTGGGCGATGCGCTCTCCGGTGCCCGTCCCGGGGAACAGCGCAGCTATCGGGTGCCCAGCGGCGCACAGGTGTCGGTGACCTTGCTCGACGCGGCGCCGTACGGGGTGCGCACACCGGACCCGGCCGCCGGCTGATCTACTGCGGGTTGCAGATGCCCTGCAGTTTGGCGTTCTCGTCGTCGGCATCCTTCACACGTTCCTGGTGTGCCGGGTCGTCGCTCGGGATGTTGGCGACCGCGGCGGCCCCGACGTCCATCAACGCGTTGCCGAAGGCCCGTGCGGCCTCGGCGAGTTGCGGCTCGGTGGCGGGGTCGACCCGGTTCAGCATGTACTGACCCCCGCCGTAGAGCGCGAGCCGTGCGTTGGTGGCGATGGCGATGGCGCCGATGGCGTCACCGTCGGCGGCCTGTAGGCCGCTGCTGTTGGCCACCCCGGTGCTGACCACCAGGAATGCGTCGCACACCTTGGCCTTCGCCTCGTCGCGCTGGGCGTCGGTGAAGGTCGGCTCCGGTGCCTCGGTCGGCTGTGCGGTGGGCGCGTCGATGGGGGTCAGCGGATTGCGCCACATGTAGGCCGACGCACCGAGGGTGGCGATGGCCAGCAGCATGGCGATGACGGCGATGACCACCGGGCTGCGTCCGGCCGGCTGCTCCGCGTCGTCGCTGGTCGTGTCTGCGGGTGCGGCCTGCTTGCTGCCGTTCACCTCGTTGGCTTCGTCTTCCGAAGCGGTGTCCTCGCGGACGGCGTCGTCCTCGGGCGTGGTTTCGTCAGGCACGCCGGCAATCGTAGCAACGCGGTGCCGGCGGGCAGGTCGCCCGCATCGGGTGTTTGCCCAGTTCTACGGGGTTGTCCGCAGCGCGCCGTCCAGGATTTCCATCAGCTGAGCGGTGCGGCTGCGGCCGGCCGGGGCGGGCGGATAGCGCCGCAGAATCTCGCGCAGCTCGGGTGTGGCGCGGGCGGCGGCCCGCGCTATCGCGCCCTGCGCGGCGGCCGGGTCGGAGCCGGCGGTGATCTCGGCGATTCGTGCGGCGTTGGCATCGGCGCGCAGGATGTGGCCCACCTGATGTGCTTTGGCGATCGGATGCAGGTAGGCGGCGGACGCCGCGTCCCCGGCGGCCTGAGCAGCCAGCCGCGCGACCTCACCGGCCGCGGACGCCGCTGCACGGTGCGAGTCCATCGAGGTGGTGCGCTGCAGTGCGGTGCGTGGCGCACCGCCGGCGAAGAGCCACGCCGCCGCGACGGCGTCGCGTGGCCGGGGATCATCGGGATGGATGTCGGTATAGAACGGAAGCAGCGCTTCAGCTGCCGTCGCCACATACCGGGCGACGACCCGCAGGTCGTCGGCCGACAGGTCGAGGGCGACCGGTGTCATGGGTGGTCGGGGTACAGGCCGTACGTGCCCGGCGCCAGTTCCATCCGTTCCAGGAACACCTGCATGGTGCCCAGCATCTGCCAGTGCAGGCGTTGAAGCCGGTATGCGAGTTCGGGGCCGGGCTCGAAGACGGCCGAACCAGAGACCGGTGGCAGCGCGCCGAGGATCCGCGCCATGTCCACCTCGATGAAGGTGTAGTCACCGTAGGGCCGTTTCGGATCGGCGGCGGCCGCCGGGTAGCGGCCGGCGTCGAGCCGGTCTCCGCATTCATATTCCGAGGGCCAGCGGATCTCGATGGCGCGCAACAGCTGCAGATGATCCTCGGTGACGATCACCTGCCCGTCACCATCGAGGCCCGCATCGTCACCGGACAGTTCGCCGTAGCCGCGCAAGGCGCTACGCACCTCCGCGGGTTGCAGGTTCGTCAGCGGGTAGCGGCCGGGCGCCAGGGTGCCGTGCCGCAGTGCGCGGGCCAGCACGAAGTACATCTCGACGTGGCGGCGGCCGAGTTCGTCGGCGTCCTCGGTCCCGAAGACCTCGGCCAGTTGGGCGAGCAGGTCGGCGCGGCCGTACGGCCGGTCCGGATCCAGCATCGGCGCCCCGCGTTCGGCACCGTCCCAGCCGAGCCGCGCCGTGCGCAGCAGCCGGAGATGGGCGGCGGTGATCTCCAGGGATCCGTCGCCGAACCAGTCCCCGCCGTCCAATCCGAGTTCGTCGCCCGGGTCACTCCACATCTCGTACACCGAGTCCGGCACGTTGACGCGGTTCGTCCTGAACATGGCGTCGGTGGCGGCCTGCAGCGCCGCCTCGTGCTCGCCGCCGTTACCGCGGGAGCGTCGGTAGGCGCCGGCGAACCTGACCATGAACTTGGCGCGCTCGAACACCACTTCTCCTTCCACCGGCTCCCTGCGATGTCGAGCTTAGGCAGCACCGGAACCGCCGATACCTGTCACTTGACAGAAACATTCGCAGCACGCTGTTAACAGCATCCGAATCATCGGTTACATCACGGCAACCACCACCGCCCGCCCGGCGCGAAAACTGTCATCTGACAGAAAGCCCGCCTTCCCGGCGGGCTCCCGACTTCTCGAGGGTGGTCAGTGAGCAGCACCGACACGGCGTCCGAAACCGCCACCACGGCAGGGGCCCGCGCGCATGCCCGCGCCCAGCACGGACGCACCGCAGAGTTCATGCGCCACATTCCGGCGTCGTCGTCCCCGACGGCACCTGCGGCGGTGCCCGCCGAATCCCTGGTGTGGTCCGAAACCGTGGCACCGGGCGGCTATTCGAGCGCCACACTGGCCCGCGGCACCAGGATCCGGCTCACCGACACCGTCGGTGACGCCTGCGCACACCTGCTGCTGCACCGCGCCGACGCACCCCATGAGCGACTCAATGTCGCCGACACCGTGAAGGTGCCGTGGCAGGCCTACCTCGGCAACGGCCATCCGCTGCTCAGCGGATTCGGCCGGGCGTTGGCCACCATCGTCTCCGACACCTCCGGATCCCACGACGCACTGACCGGAACCTCCACGCGTGCAGGCAATCTGGAGCGTTACGGTGCGGCCGCACCGGAGTCCCCCTCCCCCGCCGGCCGTGAACTGTTCACCCTCGCCGCGCTGAAACACGGCCTGGACCGCCGCGATCTGCCACCCTCGGTGTCGTTCTTCCAGGGGGTCCGCGTGCAGGCCGACGGCACCTTCGACTGGCTCGGTTCAGCGGGTGCCAACACCTCGGTGGAGCTGTTGCTGCATGTCGATGCCATTGTGCTGGTGGCCAATACGGCTCATCCGTTGGATCCCCGGGCAGAGTTCACCTGTTCGCCGCTGCTGATCCACGCCTGGCCCGCACCCGCCCACCTGGGCCGGCTCACCGACGGCGACCTGGTGGGGCCGCTGGGACCCGAACACCGCCAAGCCATCGCCAACACCGATGCCGACCTCACCGCAAGGGGACAGCTGTGACCACCACTGCCATCGTGCCCGCCCTGATCGAAGGGACGGTCGTGCTCGACGAGTACGTCGCAGCGCGCGCCGCCTGGTCGGCGGTCGTGGCCGCCGGCGACGTCCTCACCATCGTCGACCTCGCCGGCAACCAGGCCGTCGACTGCCTGCTCTACGCCGCCGCGGACACCGGCGTGCGGTATTCGGCACAGGAGACGATCCGTCGCCAGGGCCGGATCACGCTGACCACCGGATCGGTGCTGCGCGCGGACACCGGAGACGCGTTGATGACCGTCGTCGCCGACGAAGTGGGCGTGCACGACACCCTGGGCGGCGCCTGCTCCAAGGAATCCAACACGTTGCGGTACGGCCAGCACACCCGCGCCCAGCACGGCTGCCTGGAGAACTTCCTGCTGGAGGGGTCCCGGCACGGGCTGGGCGCACGGGATCTCGCCAGCAACATCAACTGGTTCATGAACGTGCCGGTGGACCCCGACGGTGCGCTCGGCATCGTCGACGGGTTGTCCGGACCTGGTAAGCGGGTCGCCCTGCGCGCCGATATCGACACCCTGGTCCTGGTGTCGAACTGCCCGCAGATCAACAACCCCTGCAATGCATTCGACCCGACACCGGTCCGGATGATCGTCACCCGACCTGCCGGGGCGGGCGCAGCAACCGGACATGGGGAGGCAGTGTGAGCACGCACAACGTTCTGATCGCCAACCGCGGCGAGATCGCGGTGCGGCTCATCCGCGCCGCCCAGGGCCTCGGCATGCGCACCGTCGCGGTGTTCTCCGACGCCGACCGCGGCGCCCCGCATGTCGCGCTGGCCGATGACGCGGTACGGGTCGGACCTGCCGCGCCCCGAGACAGCTACCTGTGTACCGAGGCCATCCTCGCCGCCGCGGCATCCTCCGGTGCCACCATCCTGCATCCCGGATACGGATTCCTTTCCGAGGACGCCGATTTCGCCGCCGCCGTGGAGGCCGCCGGCGTCGCGTTCGCCGGGCCCACCCCGCATCAGCTGCGTGAGTTCGGGACCAAACACACCGCGCGGGCCGCAGCCCGGGCTGCCGGTGTGCCGATCTTCGCGGGTTCCGATCTGCTCGACGATCCGGACGCCGCGGTGGCCGCCGCCGAGGTGATCGGCTATCCGGTGATGCTCAAGGCCACCGGCGGTGGCGGCGGTATCGGCATGCAGGTGTGCCGCACCGCCGACGATCTGCGCTCGGCGTATCAGCGGGTGGTGTCCCAGGCCGAGCGCAGCTTCGGCTCGGCCGGTGTGTTCGTCGAGCGGTACGTGGAGAACGCCCGCCATGTCGAGGTGCAGATCTTCGGCGACGGCGCCGGACGGGTGCTGTCCCTGGGCGATCGGGACTGCTCGCTGCAGCGCCGGCACCAGAAGGTGATCGAGGAGGCACCCGCGCCGGCGCTTCCCGATGCGATCCGTGAGCAACTGCACGCCACCTCGCGCGCGCTGGCCGCGTCGGTGAGCTACCGGTCGGCGGGCACCGTCGAATTCGTCTACGACGCGGCACGCCAAGAGGCCTCGTTCCTCGAGGTCAACGCCCGCCTGCAGGTCGAACATCCCGTCACCGAGGCCGTCACCGGAGTGGACCTGGCCGCCTGGATGATGCGGCTGGCGGTCGGCGACGCGCGCATGCTCGACGAATACCCCTCCGGCACAGTGCCGGTGACCGGCCATTCGGTGGAGGCGCGTATCTACGCCGAGGACCCGACCCGCGACTACCGACCCAGCGTCGGCACCATCACCGCGGTCCGCTTTCCCGACCCCGAAGCCTTTCCCGATGTCCGGGTGGACGGCTGGGTGCAGGACGGTACCGAGGTCACCGCGTCCTACGATCCGCTGCTGGCCAAGGTCATCACCCGGGCCGAGGACCGCGACACCGCACTGACCCGGCTGGGCCAGGCGCTGGCCGGCACCGAGCTGCACGGCATCGAGGTCAACATCGGAATGCTCTGCGCGGCCATCGATCACGACGATGTGCGCGCGGCCCGGCACAGCACCGCCACCCTCGCCGGGGTCACCGACCCGCGGCCCCGCATCACCGTCGACCGGCCCGGCCTGCTGACCACCGTGCAGGATGTGCCCGGACGGATCGGGCTGTGGCAGGTCGGCGTGCCCCCCAGCGGCCCGATGGACGACCTGTCGTTCCGGCTCGGCAACCGCGCCCTGGGCAACCCGGAGAACGCCGCCGGACTGGAGTGCACCGCATCAGGTCCTGCGCTGCGGTTCACCCACCCGACCACGGTCTGCGTCACGGGCGCCGAATGCCTGGTGACCGTCGACGGTGTGCCGGTCCCGATGTGGGAACCCGTGCAGATCCCCGCGGACGGTGTGCTCGATGTGGGCGCGGCCGAGACGATGGGCCTGCGCACCTATGTGCTGCTGGCCGGAGGTCTCGACGTGCCGGCCTACCTGGGCAGCGCCTCCACCTTCACCCTGGGCCGGTTCGGCGGGCACGGCGGTCGCGAGCTGCATGCCGGAGATGTGTTGCGCACCCACCCGGCAACGGTCGAGTCCGATGGTCCCGTACCGCATGACGAGCGCCCCGCCTTCAGCACCGAATGGGAACTGGCCGTCACCGAAGGCCCGCACGGCGCACCGGAGTTCTTCACCCGCGGCGATATCGACACCCTGTTCGAGGCCGCCTACCGCGTGCACTTCAACTCCGCACGCACCGGTGTCCGGCTGGAAGGACCCAAACCGCAGTGGGCCCGCCCCGACGGCGGCGAGGCCGGCCTGCACCCGTCCAACATCCACGACAACGCCTACTCCGTCGGCGCCCTGGATTTCACCGGCGACACCCCGATCCTGCTCGGCCCCGACGGTCCCAGCCTCGGCGGATTCGTCTGCCCGGTCACCGTGGTGTCGGCGCAGCGCTGGAAACTGGGGCAGCTACGCCCCGGTGACACGGTGCGATTCGTGCCGGTGCGCGCGGCCCAGGCACCGTCACCGGCCGCACTCGGAGTCCACCGGGTGGCCGGGCTACCCCGTGGCGGAGACGGCGATGACGGGGTGCTGGCCCGCCGGGCCGGTGTCGGCGGCGCTCCGGCGGTCACCTACCGGCGCAGCGGCGATGACAACGTGCTCATCGAATACGGCGACATCGTCTTGGATCTCGCATTGCGGGCCCGGGTGCATGCCCTGCACACGCGGCTGGTGGGCAGCGCCACCGGGATTCTCGACCTGACCCCGGGCATCCGATCGCTGCAGGTGCACGTCGACCCGGACGTGCTGCCGATCCCCCGGCTGCTCGGCCTGCTGTCCGAGATCGAGGACGACCTGCCGGCCTCCTCGGAGCTGGTGGTCCCCAGCCGTCAGGTCCGGCTTCCGCTGAGCTGGGATGACCCGGCCACCCGCGAGGCGATCGCCCGGTACACCTCCGGGGTCCGCGATGACGCGCCGTGGTGTCCGTCCAACATCGAATTCATCCGGCGCATCAACGGTTTGGCCGGTCAGGCCGATGTCTACGACACGATGTTCGCCGCGGAGTACCTGACCCTGGGTCTCGGCGACGTCTACCTGGGTGCGCCGGTGGCCACTCCGCTGGATCCCCGGCACCGACTGGTCACCACCAAGTACAACCCGGCCCGCACCTGGACCGCCGAGAACTCGGTCGGCATCGGCGGCGCCTACCTGTGCATCTACGGTATGGAGGGCCCGGGCGGATATCAGTTCGTCGGCCGCACCACCCAGGTGTGGAGCCGGTACCGGCACACCGCACCGTTCGAGCCCGGCAGCCCCTGGCTGCTGCGATTCTTCGACCGGATCTCCTGGTATCCGGTGTCGGCCGAGGAACTGCTGGAGCTGCGCGCCGACATGGCCGCCGGCCGGGGTTCGGTCGACATCACCGACGGAACCTTCTCGTTGGCCGAGCACGACCGGTTCCTGGCCGACAACGCTGACGATATCGCCGCGTTCCGCGCCCAGCAGGCCACCGCCTTCGGCGCCGAACGGGCCGCCTGGGAGCGAGCCGGTGAATTCGACCGGGCCGAGCGCGCCGCCACCAATGCCATTGTGCCGCAGGAGGACCTGGTGCTCGGTGACGGGGATCAACGCGTCGACGCACCATTCTCGTCGAGCGTGTGGAAGGTCGATGTGGCCATCGGTGAACAGGTCGTCACCGGTCAACCGCTGCTGGCACTGGAGGCGATGAAGATGGAGACCGTCCTGCGCGCACCGTCCGACGGTGTGGTCACCCAGATCCTGGTCTCGGCGGGGCACCTGGTCGATCCCGGCACACCGCTGGTCGTCGTCGGCACCGGCGGTCGAGCATGAGTGCCGTGGCGCGGGTCCGCGCCGCCTACGCGGCCATCGAGGCCGCCGCCCGCCCGGAGATCTGGATCACCCTGCGGCCGTTGGCCGATGCGCTGGCCGATGCCGAACAGATCGACGCCCGGGATCAGCCGTCGCCGCTGGCAGGTCTGGTCGCCGCGGTGAAGAACAACATCGACATCGCCGGTATCGCGACCACCGCCGCGTGCCCCGGCTATGCCGAGGGTCCCGCCGCCACCGACGCCACGGTGGTCGCCCGGCTGCGTGCGGCCGGAGCGGTCATCATCGGTGCGACCAACCTGGACCAGTTCGCCACCGGCCTGGTCGGCACCCGCAGCCCGCACGGCGCGGTGCGGGATGCCCGCCGCCCCGAATACATCTCGGGTGGCTCCAGTTCCGGCTCCGCGGTGGCCGTCGCCCTGGGCCTGGTGGACATCGCGCTGGGCACCGACACCGCCGGATCCGGGCGGGTCCCGGCCGCCCTGCAGGGCATTGTCGGGATCAAACCCACCCTCGGCGTGGTCCCCACCGACGGAGTGGTGCCCGCCTGCCGCTCGTATGACTGCGTCACGGTGTTCGCCCGCGATATCGACACCGCCGACACCGCCATGGGCGTGATCGCCGGCGGCGCCCGGCCCTTCCCGCACGACGCCCCGCTGGCCGCACCGCCCGCGACCCGGGTCGCGGTGCCCCGCGCACTCCCCGGACTCACCCCGGAGTGGGCGCAGAGGTTCCGTGCCGCCGCAGATCGCCTGTTCGCCAGCGATATCGAGATCGTCGAGATCGACCTGGACCCCTTCCTGGAGGCGGCCCGACTGCTGTATGACGGGGGTCTGGTCGCCGAACGGCACGAGGCCGTCGGCGCGTTCGTGGACGCCCACCGAGGCGCCGAGGACCTGGATCCGACCGTGGCCGGCATCATCGGCGCGGCCGGTGCGGTACCGGCCACCCGCCTGCTGGCCGACCGGGTGCGCCTGGCCGAGCTCACAGCGGCCGCGATGGCCGAGCTCGGCGACTGCCATGCCCTGCTCATCCCCACCACCACCGGGCATCCCACCATCGCCGAGGTGAACGCCGACCCCATCGGGGCCAACTCCCGGATGGGCACCTACACCAACTTCTGCAATCTGATGGACCTGTGCGCGGTTGCCGTGCCGTCCGGAACCGACACGCAGGGCACCCAATTCGGGGTCAGCGTCCTCGCCCGCGCCGGTGCCGATGCCCTGGCACTGGACCTGGCGCGGCGGGTCGCATCGAGCACCGACGACGTCGCACTGCCCGGCGCTGCGTCGGCCCCCACGCCCACCACACCGTGGCCGGCGCGGGCCGGGCTGGACACCACCGCCTTGCTGGTGGTGGGTGCGCACCTGCGCGGTCAGCCGCTGGCCTGGCAGCTCGACGACCGCGGGGCACGCTGGTGCGGGCCGGTGCGCACGGCACCGCAGTACCGGCTGGCCCGGCTGAACACCGACCCGCCGAAGCCCGGGCTGGCGCGCGTCGCCCCCGGTGACGGCGCCGCCATCCACGGCGAGCTCTGGCTCATCGGCACCGCGATGCTCGGCGATTTCCTGGCCGCACTACCCGCACCGATGTCGCTGGGTCGGGCGACGCTCGCCGACGGCTCCGAGGTCGTCGGTTTCGGGTGCACCGCCGAGGCGTGGGATGCCGGGCAGGACATCACCCATCACGGTGACTGGCCCGGGTATCTGCGCCGCGTCGGCCGCGGTGCCGACGTCACCCGCGGCGATCTCGGTCACCGCGTCTGGCGCCGCCTGGCCATGGCGGTGCCCGGCACTGTCGTCGACACCACCACCGAGGTGCAGTGGTTGCAGGCCGGCGAGCTCTACATCGACCTACGGACCCCGGCCCGCATGCCTGCCATCACCGGCCGCGCGCTGGATGAACTGACCCGCGAGGACCTGCTCGCGCTGTGCGAACAGCAGGCCTTCGCCGGGCGCCTGCAGGACGACGGCGCCGCGTGGACGTGGTGGCGGGAGGTGGATCTGCACCCGGCCGATCCGCTGCCCGACCGCGGCCGGCTACACCTGACCGACGGGATCCTCGTCGAAACCGGAATCGGCCGCGACTATTTCGAGGACTGGACGTCAGGGCCACCGCAGGCCAGTGCTCTGGAATTGGCGCTGCACGATGACACCGGCCGACCGGGGATGCTGCTGCGGGTGGGTGAGCACTTCGGCTATGTCCGGGGGCGGGCCGCCGGACTCGCACCGGCGCCCGGTGTGACGCTGCGGGACGCCGTGGCCCACGGCGATCTGGAGTCGGCGCGCGCCCTGATGGACCTGGACATCTCGCTCGGCGCCGTCGAGGACGGCCGCTGGGTCATCACCCGATCGACGTTGCCCTTCCGTATCGGTGACGATCTGGCACCCGAGCTCGGGTCCGGCGAGATCACCGTCGCAGAACGTGACACCGCAGGCACACCCGTCCGGCGCCGATGGACCGTCGCCCTGGACCGCTCCGAACCCTTACTGGCCCTTTAGGACTGATATGACCACCGATTTCACCGATATCCCGGTACTGGACGTCTCGGGGCTGCTCGACGAGTCCGGCCCCGGCTACCGCGCCGCGGTCCACGCGCTCGGCGATGCCGCCCGCCATGTCGGTTTCGCTCAGATCATCGGGCACGGCGTGGATTCCGCGCTGTTCGAGGCACTGCTGGAACGCACCAAGGCGTTCTTCGCGCTGTCCGACGCCGAGAAGCAACGCGTGCACATCGCCAACTCCTCCAATCACCGCGGCTACGTACCGCCCGGGGAGGAGATCTTCTCCGCAGGCACCGCCGACGCCAAGGAGGCCTTCGACCTGTCCATCGATCTGCCCGCCGACGACCCCCGCTACCTGGCAGGGCACCCCCTGCTCGGGCCCAACCAGTGGCCCGGACTGCACGGTTTCAAAGAAGCCGTGACGGCCTGGTATGACGCGGTATTCGCGCTGTCGCGGATCCTGCTGCGGGCCTTCGCGGTGGCGCTCGACGAGCCGGCGGACCGGTTCGACCGGTATGTCACCGCACCGCCGTCACAGCTGCGGCTCATCCACTACCCGTATGACCCGGCCGCGGCCGACCGTCCCGGGATCGGCGCACACACCGACTACGAATGCTTCACCCTGCTGCGGCCCACCGCGCCCGGACTGGAGGTGCTCAACGCCGCAGGCGCCTGGGTCGACGTGCCGCTCATCGACGGAGCGTTTGTGCTCAATATCGGTGACCTGCTGGAGATCTGGACCAACGGCGAGTTCGTGGCGACCAGCCACCGGGTCCGCAAGGTCGCCGAGGAGCGCTACTCCTTCCCGCTGTTCGTCAACGTCGACGCCGACACCGTGGTCGCCCCACTGGACGCCTTCATCGGCGGGAACGCGACCTCGGTCCGGCCCACCGTGATCGCCGGCGATCACCTGTTCGCCCAGACCGCCCAGAGCTTCCGTTACCTGCAGGACCGGGTCCGCCGAGGGGAGGTGACGATGCCCGAGGGTGCCCAACCGTTGGACAGTTTCGGGCGAGATGCGTTGCTGCATCGCTAGTTCTGTCCCGCAGTACCCGCTCGACCGGCAACGGCGCCGTGTGCCTTTCACTTCCTGAAATCCGCCTCCCCCTTTGGAGTTCGCCATGATCATCACCGGCGTTGCCATATTCCTGCTCATCCTCACCGTCAGCGGCGTGGTCTCCGCGCGACGGGTACGCGGCGACTGCTCGAACTATCTGGTCGCGGGCCGCGCGCTGCCCGCCGCCCTGGTCGCCGCGGTCCTCATCGCCCAACCGGTCGACTCGAACGCCACCATCGGCAATGCCGACCTGTCGGCGGCTTTCGGCTTCTGGGCCGGGGCCGCACTGCCGATCGGCCTGGCTCTGTGCCTGCTGCTGATGGGACTGTTCTTTGCCAAACGCATGCGCACCACCGATGTGGTGACGCTGCCCGAGTACTTCCGTAACCGGTTCGGCCGCGCCACCGAAGTCGCCTCGTCCTACCTGACCATCGCCAGCTTCATCATCTTGCTGGCCGGCAACCTGGTGGCCATCGGCTTCCTGCTCGAACGCTTCGTCGGCGTCTCCTACGCCTACGGAATCGTGCTGACCATCCCGCTGGCGCTGCTCTACACCATCACCGGCGGCATGTTCGCCAGCGTCTACACCGGCGTCACCTGCGTCGTCGTAAACATCATCGGCGTTGTCGCCCTGGTGATCTGGACGGGCACCACACACGGCTTCAGCGCGCCCGAGGGTATGGGTGTCGGCGATCTGGAGCAGCTCACCTCCAGCTCATCAGGTGCGGTCATCAACTGGGCCACCATCATCGCCCTCGGTCTGGGCAACCTGGTGGCCATCGACCTGATGCAGCGAGTGTTCTCCGCCCGCACCCCCGGCGGGGCCCAGAAGGCGTGCTTCGCCGCGGCCGCGGGCATCCTCATGCTCTGCATCCCGCTGTCGTTCGTCGCGCTGGCCGCGGTGAGCATCGTCGGCGACGCCGCGGCGGAYGGGCCGATCCTCTACACCCTGCTCGCGCAGTACGCGCCGGTGTGGCTGGCCATCATCGTCATCTCCGGACTGCTGGCGGCCACCCTCACCACCGTCAGTGGCATCCTGCTCGCGACGGCGGCGGTGCTGGTGCGCAACGTGTTACGCATCGACGCCGATGCGCCGGTGATGACACCGCGGGTGTTGCGCGCCACCCGGTGGGCGACGCTGCCGATGGCCGTCCTGGCGGGCGTGGTCGCGCTGCGGGTGCCGCAGACCGGCATCCTGCTGACACTGTCCTTCGACCTGCTGCTGGCCAGCCTGGTGGTGCCGTTCGTCCTGGGGCTGTACTGGTCGCGTGGCGGCGCCGCGGCAGCGGGCGCGGCCATCGTGGTCGGTATCGGGGTGCGACTGACGTTCTTCGTACTCACCCCCACCATCTACGGCGTGGACAACACCCTGTTCTACGTGCCCAACGACTGGGTGACGACGGCAGCCGACGGCTGGAGCACCTTGCTGGCCGGTGCCGCGTCGCTCATCGCCTACGTGCTGGTCGCCGCACTCACCTCGCGGCCGGTCGCGCCTGTCGAGGCGGCCGAACCGGAGGTGCAGCCCGCCCCGGCCATCCTCACGTCGGCGCAGCCCTGAGCAACGTCCCGCACGTGTCGGTCCTGCCCACCTGGCAGGATCGACACGTGCGCACCCCCGCGAGCGGCCGACCCCGACTGGAGGGACGTAAGCGGCCGGGCAAGACCGCCCGCGATGAAGTGCTGGACGCGGCCGCCGAACTGTTCACCACCCTCGGCGTGGCGGCGACCTCGACCCGGCAGATCGCCGAGGCCGTCGGGATCCGCCAGGCCTCGCTGTATCACCACTTCCGCACCAAGAACGACATCCTGGCGTCCCTGCTCAGTGGGACTGTGGTGTCCTCGCTGCGGGCCGCGCACCAGTTGCGGGACCGGCCCGAACCCGCGGTGGTGCTGCTGCACGCACTGAGCCATCTGGATTGCCGGCTGCTGTGGGACAGCCCGTGGAATCTGGGCATCCTGTACCTGCTGCCCGAGGTCCGCGATCCGCAGTTCGACGAATTCCACCGGCAGCGCACCGAATTGCGCAACGCCTATCACGACCTCTCGCGCCGTGTGCTGGCCGAMCTGGATCCGCCGGCGCCGGACGCCCTCGATGTCGGGGTGGATGGCGATGTGGTCTTCCGATTGGTCGAGACGCTGCCGAACCTGCGGGTCGACGGGCTCGGCGTGCCGAATCAGCCGCAGCGCACGGCCGATCTCGCCGTGCACCTGCTGGGCTGGCGGGGCGACTGGGAGGCGCTGCGGGCGGCGTCACGGGTGGTGGCCGACGAGGTGGGAGCTTCGCAATAATGCGTTGAGCTCCATGATGCGGGCACGTTGAATGGCGGCATGCCCGATTCCTGGCCTTCGCTGGCCGATGAACGTGACCTCGCGACCGCCTTGTTCGGTGCCGACGGCCGGCAGCGGCTCCAGACGTGGCTGGACGGTGAGTTGGCCCGTACCACCGATGCCGCATTCGCCCGATCGTTTTCCGAGCACATCGACCTGCCGGGCGTGGTCAGTGACGACTACCTGCACCGGGTGATCCGCACAGCACACGGAAACCTGTTGGGCGGCATCCGCTTCTACGGTCGCGATATCGGCCGTCCCTTCATCGAGATCGTGGCGCACAGCTTCGATGACCCGGACCGGTTGCGCGACTGTGTCGCTCGGGAGTGGGCGACGTTCGCGCCGTCGGCGCTACGCCTGACGTGCCGTCCCGGCCGGCTCGCGGGTCCGAACGTGCAGCTCGACAAGACCATTCACGTCGCGCGGTGCCGCGATATGCGTGCGCCCGCACCGCAGGTGGTGCTGGCGCCCTTCGCCCGCGCCGAGGACGCGATATCCATGGTGACCGCTCGATATCGAGAGCTGTCGCCCGAGTTGGCCCGCAATATCACCGCGGCCGCCGAGGAGGATCTGCGCGACTGGCATGCGAACGGGGAGGTGCACGCTGTGCAGTCGGGCGAGTCCGTGGTCGGTCTGCTGGCGGTGGCACCGGGTCGCATCGGCTGGATCGAGGGCGAGGAGATCAACGAGGAGGTGGTGGCGGTCGAGCACAGCGGGCATGGTTACGCCGCGCACGCCCAGGCGTACTGGGCCGCGCACCTCACACCGGACGGGGACCGGTTCCTGATCGGCACCATCGACCGGCTCAACGCGGTGTCCCGCCGGACCGCGCAGGGGGCGGGGCGAGCCAGGGTGCTCGACATGGTGTTCGTGACGCTGGGCGGTCGTTGACTCTGCACTGAAGGCGCAGAAGTGCGAGTAGGGCGCACCCTGACCGCAGAGTCGACGCGGGTACCATGAACCGCATTTGCGGAGCTTTTTACCGATAGGGTACGCATATGCCGGAGATTCGCGTCAAAGAGGCCGCGGCCCTGCTCGGGGTCAGCGACGACACCGTGCGCCGCTGGATCGACAGCGGGGTGCTGGCAGCGCACAAGGACGACACCGGCCGCAAGGTCATCGCCGGCGATGTACTGGCGGCGTTCGTCCGCGAACAGGCCACGCCGCCGACCGACCCCACCGGCGCCAGCAGTTCGGCCCGCAACCGGCTCGTCGGCCTGGTCACCAAGGTGACCTCGGATCGGGTGATGAGCGAGGTCGAGATGCAGTGCGGCCCGTTCACCGTGGTCTCGTTGATGAGCACTGCCTCGGCACAGCAGCTGGGCCTGGAGCCCGGGGCGCTGGCCGTGGCCGTCGTCAAAGCCACCAATGTCGTCGTCGAAACCCCCGGAGGAATTTCGTGAAATCGCTGGCCCTCGCTGCGCTCGGCGTGACGGCACTGCTTGCCGGATGCTCACCCCAGGCCTCGAATTCACCGGCAGCCTCCGAACTCACCGTGTTCGCGGCGGCGTCTCTGAAGAAGACGTTCACCGAACTGGGCTCGCGGTTCGAGACCGACYACCCCGGAACCACAGTCACCTTCAACTTCGCCGGTTCCTCCGACCTCGTCGCTCAACTCGCCCAGGGCGCCCCGGCCGACGTGTTCGCCTCGGCCGACACCAACAACATGACCAAGGCCTCCGACGCCGGGGTGGTCGCCGGCTCCCCGGTGGACTTCGCCACCAACACGTTGACCATCGTCACTGCACCCGGAAACCCCAAAGACATAACCGCTTTCGCGGATTTGACGGAGCCCGGCACCCAGGTGGTGGTGTGCGCACCCCAGGTGCCGTGCGGGTCGGCCACCGAGAAGGTCGAGAAGGCCGCCGGCGTCGAGCTGTCCCCGGTGAGTGAGGAGTCCGCCGTCACCGACGTGCTGGGCAAGATCACCTCCGGGCAGGCCGATGCCGGGCTGGTGTATGTCACCGATGCCGCAGGCGCCGGTGACAAGGTGACCGCCGTCGCGTTCCCCGAGGCCGCCGACGCGGTGAACACCTACCCCATCGCCATCCTCAAGGACGCAGCCAATCCGCAAGCGGCACAAGCGTTCGTCGACCTCGTGACCAGCCCCGCCGGCCAGGACGTACTCACGGCGGCGGGTTTCGCCGCGCCGTGACCGCCGCACGGCGCGACGGCGGGCTGATCCAGGTCGGCCTGCCGGCCTGGGTCTACCTGCCCGCCGCGCTCGGCGCCATGTTCGTGGTCGCGCCGCTGATCGCGATCCTGCTGAAGATCGACTGGCCGAACTTCATCCCGCTCATCACCTCCGAATCGTCGCGGGCCGCAATGGTGTTGAGCTTGAAGACCGCCGGTGCCAGCACCGTGGTCTGTGTGCTGCTCGGCGTGCCGATGGCACTCGTGCTGGCCCGCGGCCAGTTTCGCGGCCAGTCCCTCCTGCGTGCCCTGGTGCTGCTGCCGCTGGTGTTGCCGCCGGTGGTCGGTGGCATCGCGCTGCTGTACACCTTCGGTCGGCAGGGACTGCTCGGCGAGTACCTCGATCTGTGGGGTGTCCGGATCGCCTTCTCCACCACCGCGGTGGTGCTGGCCCAGTCGTTCGTCTCACTGCCGTTCCTGGTCGTCAGCCTGGAAGGCGCCCTGCGCACGGCGGGCACCGGCTACGAGCACATCGCCGCCACCCTCGGTGCCCGGCCCACCACCGTGCTGCGCACCGTGACACTGCCACTGGTGCTGCCCGGACTGCTCTCGGGCGCGGTGCTGGCGTTCGCCCGGTCCCTCGGTGAATTCGGGGCGACGCTGACGTTCGCCGGCTCACTGCAGGGCGTCACCCGGACGTTGCCGCTGGAGATCTACCTGCAGCGCGAATCCGATGCCGACGCCGCCGTCGCGCTGTCACTGCTGCTGATCGTGGTGGCGGCGGCGATCGTGATCGCCTCGGGCACCCGGCGGCTGGCGGGCCCGCTGTGAGCGCCGTGCGGGTGTCGGCCAGCCTGCGGCGGCGTGACGTCCAGTTCGACGTGTCCCTCGCCGACGGCGAGGTGCTGGCCGTGCTGGGCCCCAACGGCGCAGGCAAATCGACGCTCCTGCTGTTGATCGCCGGTCTGCTGCAACCGGACACCGGGCGCATCGAACTCGGCGGCACCGTCCTCACCGACACCGACGCGGGCACATTCGTGCCGGCACACGCCCGCGGGGTGGCGATGCTCTCGCAGCAGGCGATGCTCTTCCCGCACCTGAATGTCGCCGCCAACGTCGGCTACGCCCCGCGTTGCCGCGGCCTGTCCCGCAGCGCGGCCCGCGCTGCCGCCCGGCATTGGCTGGACGCTGTCGGCGCCGCTGAGCTGGCCGAACGCAAACCCGCCCAGTTGTCGGGCGGGCAGGCGCAACGGGTGGCGCTGGCCCGCGCGCTGGCCGCCGAGCCGCGGCTGCTGCTGCTCGACGAGCCCATGGCCGCCCTCGATGTCACCGCCGCCCCGGCGATGCGCCGCCTGCTACGCGAGGTGCTCAGCGGCACCGGCCGCACCGCGATCATCGTCACCCACGATCTGCTCGACGCGCTCGCCATCGCCGACAAGGTCATCGTGGTGGACCGTGGCCGCATCGTGGAAAGTGGTCCGGTCCGCGAGGTGCTGACGACGCCGCGCAGCGAGTTCGCCGCCACCATCGCCGGAGTGAACCTGGTACCGGGATCCATCACCGAGCCCGGGATCCTCCGGACACCTTGGGGCGCTGATCTTTCCGGCATTTCGGAGCTACCCGTCGGCGCGCCCGCGATCGCGCTGTTCCGCCCCGCCGCGGTGGCGGTGCACCTGAGCGCTCCACACGCCAGCCCGCGCAACGTCATCGCGGTGACCATCACCGAACTCGACATCCACGGCACCACGGTGCGGGTCCGGGGCACCGATCCCCGCGACGCGGGCACCGTGCTGTCCGCCGACATCACCGCCGCGGCGGCCGCCGATCTGGACCTGGAACCCGGAAAAGACGTGTACTTCGTGGTGAAATCGCAGGAAGTGCAGCTTCATCCGGCGCTGGCACCAATGATGTAGGGCATGCTCGAAGACAACCTCGTAGAGAGCCCGGCGGCACCCGAGATCCGACCGCTGCGTCTGGCGATCATCGTCGGAGCGCTGGGCGTGGTGTTCGGCGATATCGGCACCAGCCCCATCTACACCCTGCAGACGGTGTTCAACCCGGCCGACCCCCATCCGGTGCCGCTCGACGAGTCGAACGTGTACGGGGTTGTCTCCCTGATCTTCTGGTCGGTCATGCTCATCGTCACCTTCACCTACGTCACGCTGGTGATGCGCGCCGACAACCACGGCGAGGGCGGCATCATGGCGCTGATCACCCTGCTCCGGCGCGGCGCAGGCACCCGGGGCCACCGGACCGCGATCGCGCTCGGGTTCCTCGGCCTGTTCGGGGCGGCACTGTTCTTCGGCGATTCCATGATCACGCCCGCCATCTCGGTGCTGTCGGCGGTCGAAGGACTCAAGACCATCGAACCCGACCTCAAGGACTGGGTGGTGCCGATCACCGCGGTGATCATCGTGGCGCTGTTCAGCGTGCAGCGCCAGGGCACGGCGGTCGTCGGCCGTTTCTTCGGCCCCGTGATGATCGTGTGGTTCGTCGCGATCGGCGCCTGCGGGATCAACGGTATCGTCGCCAATCCCGGCATCCTGGCGGCGCTGTCACCGACGTATGCCATCGCCTTCATCGGCGGGCATTTCCACATTGCCTTCTTCGCGCTGGCCGCGATCGTGCTCGCGGTCACCGGCGCCGAGGCGCTGTACGCCGATATGGGCCACTTCGGGCGGCGTGCCATCGTGTTCGGTTGGCTGAGTCTGGTGCTGCCGGCCTGCACCCTGAATTATTTCGGCCAGGGTGCGCTGCTGCTGCACGACGACACCGTGCACAGCGCGCCGTTCTTCCTGCTCGCTCCGGAGTGGGCGCGGCTGCCGCTGGTCCTGCTGGCCACCGCGGCCACCGTGATCGCCTCGCAGGCGGTTATCACCGGAGCGTTCTCGGTGGTCTCGCAGGCCGTTCAGCTGGGATACCTGCCGCGGCTGCGGATCACGCACACCTCGGCCAAGGCCATCGGGCAGATCTACGTGCCGTGGATCAACTGGGTGCTGATGGTCTCGGTGCTCACGCTGGTGTTCGCGTTCGAGACCTCCGCGGCGCTGGCCTACGCCTTCGGCATGGCGGTGAGCGGCACCATCACCATCACCACCCTGCTGTTCCTGTATTACGCACGCCAGCAGTGGAAGTGGCCGCTGTGGTTGCTGGTGATCGGCGGGGGCGCGCTGCTCACCGTGGACCTGATGTTCTTGACCGCGAACCTCACGAAGTTGGTGCACGGCGCGTGGCTCCCGTTGGCGATCGCCATCTTCGCGTTCACCGTGATGACCACCTGGCAGCGCGGCAGGCACCTGGTGACCGATTCACGGCGCGAGATCGAGGGTCCCCTGCGTCCGTTCATCGACGAGCTGGCCGACCGGCGGCCGGCACTGGCACGTGTTCCCGGCACCTCGGTCTTCCTCAACCGCACCGACGACACCACCCCGCTGGCCATGCGGGCCAATGTGGAACACAACCACGTCCTGCACGAACACGTGATCATCGTGTCGGTGGAGACCCTGCCGGTCCCACGACTGACCGAGGATGAGCGCATCGCCGTGGACGCCCTCGGGTACCACGACGACGGCATCGTGCACGTCACGGTGCACGCCGGCTACATGGAGCGACCCGATGTCCCGGCCGCGCTGCGGATGCTGCCCGCCGACGTCACCGAAGGCGGCGTCGACCTGGACAAGGCCTCCTACTTTCTGTCGCATCTGGAGCTGGTGCCCGGGGACAGCACCGACATGACGGGCTGGCGCAAGCGACTGTTCGTAGCGACGTCCTTCCTCACCGCCGATGCCGCCGGCTACTTCCACCTGCCCCAGGACCGGACGATCCTCATCGGCTCGCGGATGGAAGTGTGATCTGGGTCATTGATGATTGAGTCGGCGATCTTGTGGGTACCAAGGCTCCCAGCGATCAACATCGATCTGGGGAGGAACCTGATGGCTGACAGTGGACCCGAGAACGCCGTGAGCGGCATCGTCGAAGACGTCAAGGGCAAGGTCAAGGAAGTTGCCGGCACGGTGACCGACAACGACTCCCTGCGCGAAGAGGGCAAGGCCCAGCAGGACAAGGCCGAGGCCGAGCGCGACGTGGCCAAGAAGGAAGCCGAGGCCGAGGCCGCCCGCGGCGCAGCCGAAGCTTCCGAGGCACGCCAGCAGGCAGCGGAGAAGTCCAAGTAATACCCCGCCTACGTAGCGATGGGTCCCGCCACCGGCGGGGCCCATCGTTTCGCGGAAGATCCGTCGCGCGCGACCACCCGCTGCGCACGGGTACCCCACCAGACTTTCCGGAGCGGGTAGCTCCAGGCCCATGGAACGGCCCCGGTGTGTTTCCCGGGGCCGTTCCGAATTTTCTGAGCCAGACCGCTTTTCGCGGATGTCCGGCAGCTAGTCGGCGGCGCGCAGCAACGCCACGTCCGACACCATCATGATGTGTTCGGCCATCGCGCGGCCGGCCTCGGCCGGGTCCTGCCGCCGCACCGCCTCGGCGATGCGCCTGTGGCTCTCCAGCGATGCCTTCGGCCGATCCTGTTGGGAGAGCGATTCGATGCGCGTCTCCCGGACGAGGCCGGAGATCTCGTGCATCAACTTGGCCAGCAGCGACGAATGCGCCGCGGTGGTGATCGCCTCGTGAAACATCTCATCGCCGACCACACCTCGATCGCCGGAGGCGATTTCTGCGTCCATCTTCGCGATCGCCGCGTCGATGGCCGTCATCTCGTCCTCGCTGCGGCGCAGCGCCGCCAAGCCTGCCAGCTTGACCTCGAGTGCTTCGCGCGCCTCGATGATGTCGGGGATCCGGTCGGCATGTTCGCGCAGCGCCTTGATGGCGCGCTCTTCGGTGGGACGCCGGATGAGAATCGCGCCGTCCCCGTGCCGGACCGAGAGGACGCCCTGCACTTCCAATGCCACGAGGGCCTGACTGAGGGAGGCGCGGCTCACGCCGAGGTTCGCCGCGAGCTCGCGTTCGGCGGGCAGCCGATCGCCCGGCGCCATGTCGTTGTCGGCCATATACCCACACAGCTGTTCGACGATGACCTCGTACAGCCGCGGCCTGGTGACCGGTCTCAGTTGCTCTGCCACTGACTCACCTACTCTCCGGGCCACAGAATACCCGCAGGTGGAAGAGATCAGACGTAGGCCAGTTCACATCGAATGGTTGACAGTGATCCAGCGCACTGGTGTACTGGCTAGGCCAGTGAGCCACTGGAGCCCACCCTGAAGCTGGAGGCTGCCATGCCGTTAGAGCTGATCCCGATCCTCGCGCTCATCGCGATGTTCGTGGCCGCAACCCTGTTGCCGATCAACATGGGGACACTCGGCTTCGTCGCCGCGTTCCTCGTCGGCACCCTCGCCGTCGGGATGAACACCGACGACATCATCGCCGGATTTCCCAGCGATCTGTTCCTGACCCTGGTGGGCGTCACCTACCTGTTCGCCATTGCCCAGAACAACGGCACCGTCGATCTGATGGTCCGCGGCGCCCTGCACCTGGTGCGCGGCCGGGTCGCACTCATCCCCTGGGTGATGTTCGGCATCACCGCGGTACTGACGGCGTTCGGTGCCCTCGGACCGGCAGCCGTCGCGATCATCGCACCGATCGCGCTGACCTTCGCCCGGCAGTACAAGATCAACGCGCTGCTGATGGGCATGATGGTGATCCACGGCGCGCAGGCCGGCGGATTCTCGCCGATCAGCATCTACGGTGTCACCGTCAACAACATCGCCGCCAAGGCCGGCCTGGTGAACAGTCCGCTGACACTCTTCCTCGGCAGCCTGCTGTTCAACGCCGGGATCGGCGTCGCGCTCTTCGCGTTCCTGGGCGGACGAAAGCTGCTCGGGCGGACGATTCACGACGAACACGACGAGGTCGCCAACGGCTCCGCCGGAACGGCACCCGCGCCGCACCATCCGGGCAACGCCCCCACCTTCTCCGGCCACGGCACCAGCGCCTCCAGCGCCACGCTGGTGGCACCACCGAATTCCCCGACGAGTCCGCTTCCCCGACATTCGGTTTCGTTCAATCAGGTCCTGACCCTGATCGGCCTGGGCGCGCTCGCGGTGTTCTCTCTCGTCCTCGACCTCGACATCGGCTTCGTGTCGATGACGGTTGCCGCGGTGCTGGCACTGGCCTCACCGAAGGCCCAGAAAGGCGCTGTCGCGCAGATCAGCTGGTCCACCGTGCTGCTCATCGGCGGTGTGCTGACCTTCGTGGGCGTACTGCAGGAGGCCGGCAGCGTCGAGTGGGTCGGCAATGGTGTCGCGAGTATCGGTATGCCGCTGCTGGTTTCGCTGCTGTTGTGCTACCTGGGCGCCATCGTGTCGGCGTTCGCCTCCTCGGTGGCCATCCTGGGCGCCACCATCCCACTGGCGGTACCGCTGCTGCTGGCCGGCGAGATCGGACCGGTGGGTGTCATCGTCGCACTCGCCATCGCCTCGACGATCGTCGACGTCAGTCCATTCTCGACCAATGGGGCGCTGGTGCTCGCGAACGCCCAGGGCGTCGACCGAGACACCTTCTACAAACAGATCCTCAAATACAGCGCGATCGTG
This sequence comes from Mycobacterium sp. P4_H6, assembly GCF_056400845.1. Classification (NCBI taxonomy): domain Bacteria; kingdom Bacillati; phylum Actinomycetota; class Actinomycetes; order Mycobacteriales; family Mycobacteriaceae; genus Mycobacterium; species Mycobacterium sp. P4_H6. The sequence continues at coordinate 95,074 of NZ_JBFUKN010000010.1, forward strand.
GTCGCCATCGGACCGCTCATCGCATGGGCGATTCTGGTCGCCCCGGGCTGGCTCTAGACCGGACCAGCACGTTGCGCCCGCGGTCAACCATGACCGCGGGCGCTTCTGTAGTGCACCAAGTCACAAGAATTCCTCACGTTTGCCCTGTTGACAGCGCTGAGCGCAGCTGTTTTGCTTAATTGGCTAGTCCACTAGGACACTCCTCCACCAATCCAAAGGCTGACCGATGGACAACTCGCACACTCACACCGACCAGTCGGCGGGCCCGCTGCACGGGCTGCTCGTCATCGATCTCACCCGGGCCCTGGCCGGTCCGCACGCCGCGATGATGCTGGGCGATCTCGGCGCCGAGGTCATCAAGGTCGAGAACCCCCAGGGCGGCGATGACACCCGCGGCTGGGGACCGCCCTTCGTCCAACCCGAGGCCGCCGACCGCGAGTCGACGTACTTCCTGTGCGCAAACCGCAACAAGAAGTCGGTGACCCTCGACCTCAAGGACGACTCGGACAAGAGGGCCCTGACCGAACTGCTGAGCCGCGCCGACGTGCTCATGGAGAACTTCCGCCCGGGCGTGCTGGACCGGCTCGGCTTCTCCCACGAGTGCCTCGAGGAGATCAATCCGCGCCTGGTGGTGCTGTCCATCAGCGGCTTCGGGCACGACGGGCCCGAGGCGTCCCGGGCCGGTTATGACCAGATCGCCCAGGGCGAGGCCGGGCTGATGTCGGTGACCGGATCCGGCCCCGATGATCTTCAGCGCGTGGGAGTTCCGATCGCCGACCTGCTGGCCGGCATGTACGGCGCCTTCGGGGTGGTGGCCGCGCTGCAGGAGCGCGAACGCACCGGGCTCGGACAGGTCGTCCGCTCGTCGCTGTTGTCGGCGGTCGTCGGAGTGCACGCCTTCCAGGGCACCAAATGGACGGTGGCCGGCCAGATCGGCGAAGCGACGGGCAATCACCATCCGTCCATCTGCCCCTATGGCCTGTTCGACACGGCCGACGGAGCCGTGCAGATCGCGGTGGGCAGCGAGGGGTTGTGGCACCGCTTCTGCGACGGCTTCGCCTTGGACGCTGCAACACCGGGAATGGAATCCAACCCCGACCGGGTGGCCAACCAGAAACAGGTCAACGAACTCGTCCAGAGCGTGTTCGCGCTCTATTCGACCGACGAACTGCTCGACAAACTGGACCTGATCGGGGTGCCCGCCGGCAAGATCCGATCCATCCGCGAGGTCTACGAATGGGAACAGACCCGCTCGCAAGGACTGGTGATCGGGGTCGAGCACGCCACCCTGGGCCCCATCGAACTCCCCGGGCCCCCACTGCGATTCTTCGACGCGCGCGGTACCGAACGCACCCGGCGCGCACATACCGCGCCCCCGGTGCTCGGCGCGGACAACCACCTCATCGACGCGCTTCAGGTTCGGTCCCGATGACCAGGGCCAGCGCACGCCGGTTGATCGAGACCCTGGTCGACGCCGAATCCTGGCGGCCCTGGGACCGGCCCGTGGTCGATCCGCCCGTCAACGCCGGGTACGCCGCCGAACTCGCCCGGGCACGCCAGAAAACCGGTCTCGACGAGGCCGTTCTCACCGGGCACGCCACCGTCCGTGGCCGTCGCGTCGCGATGTTGTTGTGCGACTTCGGTTTCCTCGGTGGCTCCATCGGAGTATCCGCCGGTGAACGGCTCACCGCGGCGATCCGGCGCGCTACCGCCGAGGGGCTGCCGATCCTCGCGCTGCCGACCTCGGGCGGCACCCGCATGCAGGAGGGCGCCACCGCCTTCCTGCAGATGGTCAAGATCACCGCCGCGGTCGTGGATCACAAGGCAGCGCACCTGCCCTATCTGGTGTACCTGCGGGATCCGACGACCGGTGGTGTCTTCGCCTCCTGGGGATCGTTGGGCCACGTCACGTTCGCCGAACCCGGTGCACTGGTCGGCTTTCTGGGTCCACGGGTCTACGAAGCCCTGTACGGCAGCCAGTTTCCGGTGGGCGTACAGACCTCGGAGAATCTCTACTCGTGCGGCCTGATCGACGCGGTCGTCGCCATAGACGAACTCGCCGGCATGGTCGACCGTGCCCTGACCATCATCGACGCACCCACCACGGATACCGGCGCACCCGCTCCACAGGTGGCACCCGCTGTCGATGTCCCGGCCTGGCAGTCGGTGGTGGCCACCCGGAGACCCGATCGTCCCGGGGTCCGAGATCTGTTGCGACACGCCGCATCAGATGTTCTGGCGCTCAACGGCAGCGGCCAGGGCGAGAACGAACCCGGACTGTTGCTCGCACTGACCAGATTCGGCGGCCTGCCCTGCGTGCTGCTCGGACAGGACCGTGCGGGCCAAACCGCTGAAGAACCCCTGGGCCCCGGTGCCCTGCGCCAGGCCCGCCGCGGCATGCGACTGGCCGCCGACCTGGGCCTGCCGTTGGTCACGGTGATCGACACGGCCGGTGCGGCGTTGTCCCGCGAGGCCGAGGAAGGGGGACTCGCCGGCGAGATCGCCCGCTGTATCGCCGAGATGATCGGGCTCGAGGTGCCCACCGTGTCGTTGCTGCTCGGCCAGGGCACCGGCGGCGGGGCGCTCGCGCTGGTACCCRCCGACCGGGTGCTGGCCGCCCAGCACGGCTGGCTGTCGCCATTGCCGCCGGAGGGGGCCAGCGCCATCCTGCACCACACCATCAGCAAGGCCGCACAGATGGCCGCCGAGCAGGGAGTCCGATCCGCGGATCTGTACAGTGCCGGGATCGTCGACCACGTGATCCCCGAATATCCGGATGCCGCAACAGAACCCGAGAAGTTCTGTGTCAGGGTGGGCGCGGCGCTACGCTGCGAGCTCGCCACCCTGGCAGCCGCTGACGCCACCGACCGCAAGGCGGAGCGGGCCCGCCGGTTCGAACGACTCGGCAAGGCCGGCCCGCTCCTCGCCCAGGTCGGCTGATCGCCGCTGTACCGCGCCGTCACACCCCGGCGCGGTACAGCCGTTCCGGACGGCCGCCGCCGTACTTCAGACGCACCCTGGCCTCCCGCCGTTCCACCAGATACTCCAGATAACGGCGCACCGTCGCGCGGGCCATCCCGGTCGCTTCCGCACAGGTCGTCGCCGACAGTTCGGCGCCGTCGGCGAGTGCGTCGCGCACCAGGTCCAGGCTTTCGTTGCTCAGCCCCTTGGGCGGCAACGGAACCGAGGGCGCGGCCCGCGGGTCGGCACCGATCGAGAAGACACTGTCCACCGCATCCTGATCGGTCTTGCCGCCCGCCAGCCGCACCCTGGCGTAGTGCTGAATCCGTACCTTCAACTCGTCCAGATCGAACGGCTTGATCAGATACTGGGCGGCGCCGCCACGCAAGGCCGCCTTGACGAAGGTGGCGTCACGCTCAGCGGTCACCACGATCGCGTCGACGTCGTCGCCGCGCTCACGCAACCGCTTGAGCACTTCGATTCCGCTCATGTCCGGCAGGTGCACATCGAGCAGCAGAAGATCGGGGGCCAGTTCGGCCACCATCTTCAACGCCTGTTCTCCGTTGACCGCTTTCCCCGCGACCCGGAAGCCGTCCACCTCCTCGACGAGCTCCGCATGGATGCTCGCCACCATGAAGTCGTCATCGACTACCAGGACCGCGATGTCCCCGGTCTCACCCGGCCGCATGCACTTACGATACGGGCTGCTCGGCTTCGCCCGAGCCACGGACGAAGCGCTTCTCGATGTCGAAATACGCGTCGATGTCCATCAGCTCGTACCACTCCTCGGGCTTGAGCATGTGCGGGCGGACGCTGGTGCTCTGCCCCTCGTCACGCAGGGTCTCCAGGGCTCGCCTGGCGGCGGCCGCCATCGAGAAGCGGATCGGTCCGGGGTAGAGCGCCAGCGAGAACCCGAGCTTCTCGATCTCCGAGACGTGCAGGGTCGACATCGGCCCTTTTTCCTCGACCAGGGTCAGCAGCGGGGTGTCGATGATCGACATGACAATCTCGACGTCGTCCTTCTCCCGGACGCCGATGATCAGCGCGGAATCCGCACCGAGTTCGATGGCGCGCTTGGCGCGCAGTGCCGCGGCCTCGACGCCCAGTGTGTTGGCGGCGTCGGTGCGGGCGATGATGAGGAAATCGGGATCCTTGCGCGCCCACAGCGCGGCCTCGATCTTGCCGAGGTACTCCTTCTCGGTGACCACCGGGATCGGCACATCGAGCACGCCGCATCGTTTGGGCGTCACCTGGTCTTCGAGTTTGATGGCGGCGACCCCGGAATTCTCGAACTCCTGGACCGCCCGGGTGACGTTGAGTGCGGTCCCGTACCCGGTGTCGGCGTCGAAGATGACCGGAATATCCACTGCACCTGCGATATTGCGCGCCACCTGTGAGCTCTCGGTCAGCGAGACCAGACCGACGTCGGGACGGCCCAGCAGACTGGCGGCCACCCCGTTGCCGGTGACGCTGATCGCCTGGAAGCCGGTCGCCTGCGCGAGCCGCGCCGAGATGCCGTCGAAGACGGAAGGGACCTGCGTGATCTCCGGTGAGTGCAGCAGTTCCCTGAGTTTCTGACGGGCGTTCATCGATCTCCTTCGGTATGAGGTGAGATCAACGTCACGCCTGCACGTGTGGCGCGTCAATCTTGCGCTGAAACTTGGCGTTGTGCTCGTTGTGCTATCGGGATCTGCGCGGTGAACACGGCACCGTGGTCGTTGTGCACGTCGACGCGGCCGCCACGCTGCTCGCACACGCTCTTGGCCAGCGCCAGACCGAATCCGCGGGTGCGGTCGGTGGCCTTCGTGCTGACGCCGCGTTCGAAGATGGTGCTCAAGATCGCGTCGTCGACCCCGGGGCCGTTGTCGCGCACCTCGATGGCGATGCTGTCATCGCGTTGCTCGATGCGCAGCCTGATCTCCGGGTCCGGTGCGCCCGCACAGGCTTCCAGGGCATTGTCGACGAAATTGCCGATCACCGTCTCCAGCGTGGTGGCGGTGTCCAGGCTCAGTTCGCCGACATGTGACTGGTCGTCGACCACGAGGTCGACCCCCCGTTCGGAGGCCAGACTGCCCTTGGCCACGACGAGCGCCGCCAGTGTGGTGTCGTCGATCCGCGCCGCGACCGCTTGGAGGAACTGATTGTGACCGGTCTGCACGTCGGTGACATACCGCTGGGCGCGCTGCACGTGGCCGAGGCGCAACAGGCCCGCGATGGTGTGCAAGCGGTTGGAGAACTCGTGGGTCTGCGCCCGCAGCGCGTCCGCGGTGTGCCGGGTGACGTCCAATTCGCGTCGTAGACCCCACAATTCGGTGCGGTCACGCAGGGTGACGACGGCGCCGATGACCCGGCCGCGGGTGGTCACCGGCATGCGGTTGAGCACCAGGTGCCGGGCATCGGTGTCCAGGATGCGGTCGGTACTGCGGCGTGCGTCAGTGAGGGCGTCGACCACTTCCTGGCTCAGTCCCAGCTTTTCGAGTCGTTTGCCCACCGCGTCGCCGGGAAGACCGAGCAGTTCGATCGCCTCGGCGTTGACGATGGTGACCCGATGTTCGAGGTCGAGGCCGAGTACCCCTTCCCGGATGCCGTAGAGCAGCGCCTCACGATGCTCTACCAGGCCGGCGATGTCCCGCGGTTCCAGCCCGAAGGTCTGCCTCTTGATGCGGTTGGCCAGCAGCACCGAACCCAGCAGTCCCAGCGCGGAGGCCACCCCCACATAGATCAGCAGGTCGGGGACGGCGCCGGTCAACCGTTCGGCCACGCTGGGCGAATAGCTGCCGACGACGACGTAGCCGAGCCGCCCGCGGTTTTCGGGATCCAGGACGGCGACGTGCGCCTGTATCGACAGACGCCCGTCGGGCAGGGTGGCCGCGCYCACCCACGCCCGGCCCGACAGCACATCACCGCTGGCGAAAGACCAGCGCGTACCGAGATGACTCGGATCCTGGCTGGCCAGCACATCACCGTCCAGATCGACGACCACCACGAAGTCCACCCCGGACACACTCTGCACCCGGGCAGCGGCCGGCGGGACCGCGCTCAGCGGAAGGTCACCGCGCAACGCGGAACGCACGATCCCGTCGGTCGCGAACACCTCGGCGAGCCCCAGCACCCGGTTGCCGGTCGTGCGCTGATAGTCGGTGCCGGACTGCACGTAGGTGATGGCGACGACCACAGCGAGGACGGCCAGGATGATCACCGTCTGCAGCACCAACAGCTGCCGCGCCAGGGGCAATCTGCCGAGCCACCGATCCGCCGAGGGAGTCGACACCTGTTGCACATCCTTCGTCGTCGAGCACAACGAGCACAAGATTCGTTGTCAGCGCAAGCGTGACAGGCTCGTGTGGCAACCGTCACTGTTCCTGGGACAGCGTAGTGCTCATCACAGGAGGTACATCATGGGCCGACTCACCAAAAGCCTTGGAGTGACGGCAGCTGCCGTCACCGTCATCCTCGTCGCCGCATGCTCGGGTGGCTCGAACGCGGGTGGCGGCGACGGCGAACTCGGGCAGTTCCGGTACCTGGTGCCGAACTCGGCGGGCAGCGGCTGGGACACCACCGCGCGCACCGCCGCCAAGATCATGGAAGACGACGGCATCGCCCAGCGGATCGACGTGTTCAACGTCGACGGCGCCAACGGCACCGTCGGGTTGTCCCGCCTCGTGGACGAGAAGAACAACGGCGAACTCGTCATGCAGATGGGCTTCGGTCTGGTGGCGGCCACGGTGTCGCAGTCGTCGCCGGTGTCCTTCGCCGACACCACCCCGCTGGTGAAGTTGCTCGACGAGTACCTCGCGGTGGTGGTGCCCGGTGATTCACCGATCAACAATTACGACGATCTGGTGGCGGCGTGGAAGAAGAACCCGCGGCTCAACGTCGGCGGCGGTTCTGCCATCGGCGGTGCGGACAACGTGGCGACACTGCAGATCGCCGCGGCCAATGACATTCCGCGCGGGGACGTCAACTACATCACCTTCGGCGGCAGCGGAGTACTGCCCGCCGTGCTCGGCGGCCAGGTCGATGCCGCCGTCACCAGCGCCGCCGACGTGGCCGAACAGGTGAAGTCCGGCGACCTCAAGGCCGTTGCGATCACGGGCGAGGAACGCGCCGATTTCCTGCCCGACGTACCCACCCTGACCGAAGAGGGAACCGAGGTCGTGGTCGCGAACTGGCGCGGCGTGGTCGCGCCTCCCGGGATCAGCGCGGAAACCCGGCAGGCCCTCATCGATGCCTTCGACAAGATGCATCAGAGCGAGGCCTGGAAGTCTGCCGTCGAGAGCAACGGCTGGATCGACGCCTTCATGTCCGGTGACGAGTTCGGCACCTATCTGTCCGAGCAGGCCGGCGATATCAAGGCGGCCCTCGAAGGGGTCCAGCAATGACCTCTGCGGTCGGCACGGCACGCTCCGCGCTGGCCGACAAGTCCGAGTTTCTGGTTGCCGCACTCCTTTTCGTTCTCGGCGTGGTGTCCTTGATCGACGCCGCGATGCTGACGGACAATGCCGCCAGCGTCGGTCCGCTCAGTTCGTCGGTGTTCCCCACCGTCGTCGGGCTCATGTTGCTCGGCGTCGGGGCCGCGCTGCTGGTCGACGTGCTGCGTGGTGGCCGTGGCGAGATGGAGGGCGGCGAGGACGTCGACCTCGATCAGCCCACGGCGTGGGCGCCGTTCTTCGCCGTCGGCGGGTTCTTCCTGGCCAATGCGGTGCTGATCGAATCGGTCGGGTGGCCCCTCACCGGGACTCTGCTGTTCTTCGGCAGCGCCGTCGCGCTGGGCAGCCGCCGGTTCGTCATGACGCTGGTCGTGTCGGCCGTCATCGCCTTCGGCAGCTATCTGCTGTTCGTGTACGCCCTCGGCGCCTACCTGCCCGCCGGGATCCTGCAGGGAATCATCTGACATGGAATCGATGACCCTGCTCATGGAGGGCTTCGCCGCGGCGATGACGCCCACCTACCTGATGTTCGCGCTGATCGGCGTGCTGCTGGGCACCGCGGTCGGTGTGTTACCCGGGATCGGGCCTGCGATGACGGTGGCGCTGCTGCTCCCACTCACCTTCTCGCTGGACGCCACCGGTGCGATCATCATGTTCGCCGGCATCTACTACGGCGGAATGTACGGCGGCTCAACGGCTTCGATTCTGTTGAACACGCCAGGTGAGGCCTCGGCAATGATGACGGCCATCGAGGGCAACAAGATGGCCAAGTCCGGTCGGGCCGCTCAGGCGCTGGCCACCGCGGCCATCGGTTCGTTCGTCGCAGGCACGATCGCCACCGGCCTGCTGGTGCTGGTGGCCCCGCTCGTCGTCGACTTCGCCATCTCGATCACGCCCGCCGACTACTTCGCCCTGATGGTGGTGGCCTTCGGTGCGGTGACGCTGGTGCTGGGCAGTTCGCGCATCCGCGGGTTCGCTTCGCTCGGTATCGGGTTGTTCATCGGTCTCATCGGTATCGATGGCTCGACAGGTCAGGAGCGCTTGACCTTTGGCCTGCCCCACCTGATGGACGGCGTCAACGTCATCGTGGTCGCGGTCGGCATCTTCGCGCTCGGTGAGGCGTTGTGGATTGCGCTGCATCTGCGACGCAACCCTCCGGGCATCATCCCGGTGGGCCGCCCGTGGATGGACAAGTCGGACTGGAAACGATCGTGGAAGCCGTGGCTGCGCGGCGCGGCACTGGGTTTCCCGTTCGGCGCCATGCCCGCCGGTGGCGCGGAGATCCCGACCTACCTGTCCTACGTCACCGAACGCAAGCTGTCGAAGCACCCCGAAGAGTTCGGCAAGGGGGCCATCGAGGGGGTCGCCGGACCCGAGGCCGCGAACAACGCCTCCGCGGCGGGGGTGCTGGTACCGCTACTGACACTGGGGCTTCCGACCTCGGCGACCGCCGCAGTGTTGTTGGCCGCGTTCCAGCAGTACGGTATCCAGCCCGGCCCGCTGCTGTTCGACAACGAACCCGGCCTGGTGTGGGGATTGATCGCCAGCCTGTTCATCGGCAATGTGCTGCTGCTCGCGCTCAACCTGCCGCTGGCACCGCTGTGGGCCAAACTGCTGCGCATCCCGCGTCCGTACCTGTACGCCGGCATCCTGGTGTTCGCCGCCGTCGGCGCCTACGCCGCCGACGGCTCCAGCATGGGCCTGTATCTGCTGCTGGTGATGGGGCTGCTCGGAGTCGTGATGCGCCGGTACGGGTTACCGGTTGTGCCGGTGATCATCGGGGTGATCCTCGGTC